>JAYRVK010000630.1:0-14192 GCA_041918555.1 Sandaracinaceae bacterium | reverse complement strand
GAGCACCTCCTCGCGTGCACCGCGCGCGTGAGCGCCCCCGAGGACGTCCGCGTCGGCGGCCCCGAGCCGGGCCCCCGGCTCGACGGCGTGGCGACGCCCGACACGCTCGCGGACCTGCGCCCGAACGCGCTCGTCATCTGGCGCGGGCCCGCCGAGGGCGAGGTCTTGATCGAGCGCGTCGTCTCGCGCGCCGACGGCGAGACCGTCTACGACGCGTTCCTCATGCCGGGCCCCGACGATCCCGCGCCGGCGTGGGGGATCGCGCCGGCGACGATCCGCGAGCTCGTCACGTTGATGCACCCGAACGGCCCGGGCTCGCCGCCCTCGCGCCGCGGCTTCGACGTGTTCCTCAGCGCGACCGCGCCGGGGCCGAGCGAGCGCGTGATCCTGCAGCGGACCGGCGAGGGCGCGGTCCTCGACCTCGACCTCTACCTCGTCGGCGGGAACGGCTGGACCTCGCGCGACGGACTCCCGCCGCGCCCGCTCGCCGGAGACCTCGAAGAGCTGCGCGCGATGCTCGCGCCGATCGGGCTGGCGATCGGCGAGGTGCGGGTGCACGAGGTGGTGGGCGGCCTGCGCCGGCGCTTCGAGATGCTCGAGGGCGAAGAGGGCCTGCTCGGGGTCCCTCCGGATCTCGCGCCCCTCTACCGGCTCTCGGCCGGGGCGAACCGCCCCTCCGTCAACGTCTTTTTCGTTCGTTTCATCGAGAACGCGCTCGGGATCGCGAGCGGGATCCCCGGCCCGCACGCGATGCACGGGACCGGCGCGAGCGGCGTCGCGATCGCCGCCGACCTCGTGCCCCCCGGCGACATGGCGGCCGTGCTCGCCCACGAGCTCGGCCACTTCTGCGGGCTCTTCCACAGCTCGGAGCTCGACGGCTCGGTGCACGAGCCGCTGACCGACACCCCGGAGTGCCGCGCCGAGCGCGACGTCGACGGCGACGGCCTCCTCGTCCCCGAGGAGTGCGCGGGCGCGGGCGCCGACAACCTGATGTTCTGGGCGGGGGGCGGCCGGAGCATCAGCGCGCAGCAGGGCGAGCTCTTCCGGCGCGCCTACTTCGTGCGGTGAGCCCGCGTGCTACGATCGCGAGCATGTCGGTCGCGCCACGCACGGCGTCCAAGACGCTCGTCGAGCGGGCGGCTCGCGCGCGTGAGCGCCGAGAGTCCGACGCGCGCGCGGCCCGAGAGCGGGCGCAGGTCATCGCGGAGGCGCTGCGGGACCGGCACGGAGCGACGGCCGTGTACCTCTTCGGCTCCGTCGCTTGGGGCGGCTTCCACGAGGGCTCCGACATCGACCTCGCGGTCGTCGGCCTGACGGCACGTGCGCTGGCGCTCGCGGCGGCCGACGCGGAGGCGATCGCCGAGCGTCCGATCACGCTGCTCGATCTGGACGAGGCACCGGTCTCTCTCTCCCGACGAATCCGCGAGGAGGGCGTGAGGCTCGCGTGAGCGATCACGACGCGGTGCGCGCGCGCCTGTCGCGTCTCCTCGTCGAGGCCGAGGTCGAGGTGTCGGCCCTCGACCGCATCGCCGCCGAGCTCGCCACCGTCGCGCTCGACCTCGACGTAGCCGAGCCTCGCCGCGCGACGCTCGCGCTCGTCGCCCTGGATCTGCACGACTACTTCACCGCCGCCGAGGTGCTCTTCGAACGGATCGCGCGCGCCCTCGACGGAGACGTCCCGACGGGCCAGGACTCACATCGCGCGCTGGTAGAGCAGATGGCCGCCGAGATCCCCACCGTTCGGCCGGCGCTGCTCGATGCGCAGCGGCGCGCGTGGCTGCACGACCTGCGCGCGTTTCGTCACGTCGTGCGCCACGCGTACGGGACACCGCTGCGAGCAGACCGACTGCGTGAGCTGGTGCGCGAGCTCGAGGGCCATCACCCCGAGCTGCGCCTGGCGACCGACCGGCTGTTCGACCACGTCACGCGCATCCGTGCCGCGCTGTAGCTGCCACACGCCCCTGCTCGTCGAGGGCTCGGTCGACGGTCCTTCCATCATCTGGATTCCGACAGCCAGCCGCGCTCGCCGTAGAACGCGAACGCGTCCGCGAGCGAGTGCTCCATCGAGCGGATCGCGTAGCCGAGCTCGCGCTCGGCCTTGTCGCGGCGGACCACCGGGTTCGACACGCTCGCGCGGAGCATCCCCGCCGAATAGAGCGGCGGGACGCCGCGCGCGCGCGACACGAGCTCGGTGAGCGGGAGCATGGACCAGCCGACCCAGAGGGGGAGCGCGCGCCGCGGCATGCGTCGCCCCGTCACCGCCTCGACCGAGCGCGCGAGCGCGCGGATGTCGCGCACGTCGCCGGTCAAGAGGTAGCGCTCGCCGCGCCGGCCGCGCGCGCCCGCCTCGACGATCGCGCGGCTCACGTCGCGCACGTCGGCGTAGTCGGTGACCGCGTCGAGGAGGATCGGGATCCTGCCCGCGCAGAGGTCGATCAAGGCGCGCCCGAGGATCGACGGCTCGAAGTCCCACGGGCCGGTGAGCGTGCCGGGCGCGACGATCACCGCGTCGAGGCCGCGCGCGCGGACGAGGTCGAGGACCACCTGCTCGCCCCGCGCCTTGCTGCGGTGGTAGTCGCACGGGTCCTCGAGCGCGAGCGGGTGGTCCTCGGTGAGCGCGCGGTCGAGCGGCCGCCGATCGAGCGCGGCGTGGCTGCTCGTGTGGACCATGCGCACGCCGGCCGCGGCGCAGGCCTCGGCGACGGCGCGCGTCCCCTCTACGTTGATCCGCGCGATCGTCCCGTCGCGATCCCGGCCCAGATCGACCTTGGCCGCGCAGTGGTAAACGATCCTTGCTCCGTCCATGGCGCGCGCGACGGCGGCGCGGTCGAGGACGCTGCCCTCGACGCGCTCGACGTCGAGGCCCTCGAGGGACGCGGGCGCGCGCGCGGCGTCGAGCACGCGCACCGGCACGCCTCGCCCGAGGAGCTCGCGGACGACCGCGCAACCCAGCCGGCCCGCGCCGCCCGTGACGAGCGCCGGCTCGGAGGGTCGGATCGCCATGTCCCGAGGGAGCAGCATGCGCTCCCGGCGCGCGTCCGGCTATCCTCGCCGCGTGCTGCGCGTCGTCGAGCTCCCGGGGCCCGTGGACGTCCCGCGCACCGTGCGGCGGCACGCGATCCACGGCCGCGACCCGACGATGCGCTCGCGCGAGGGCGCGGTGTGGTGCGCGTTCCGGACCGAGGAAGGGCCCGCGACGGTGCGCTACCGGCAGGCGTCCGCGACGAGCGCGGAGGTCGAGGCATGGGGACCCGGCGCGGCGCGCGCGCTCGACGCGGCCCCCGCGCACCTCGGCGCGGACGACCGGCCCGAGGACCTCCGGACCGACGACCCGCGCGTCGCGCCGCTCGCCGCCCGCTTCCCCGGGCTGCGCTTCGGGCGCACCGGCCGCGTGATCGAGCGGCTGGTGCCGACGATCATCGGGCAGAAGGTCACCGGGAAGGGCGCGTCGATCTCGTGGCGCGATCTCGTGTTCCGCCACGGGGAGCGCGCCCCGGGCCCCGACGTCGGGCTCTGGCTCATGCCCGAGCCCGCGCGCTTCGCCGAGCTCGCCTACCAGGACTTCCACCCGCTCGGGATCGAGCGCAAGCGCGCGCAGGTGATCCTCGACGTGACGCGTCGCGCGAGGAAGCTCGAGGCGCTCGTCCGCGAGGGACCCGACGCGCTCGAGCGACGCCTGCTCGCGTTCCGCGGGATCGGGCCCTGGACCGCGTCGATCGTCCGCAACTCCGTGTTCGGCGATCCGGACGCGGTGATCGTCGGCGACTACAACCTGCCGAACGCCGTCGCGTGGGCCCTCGCGGGGGAGGCGCGCGCGGACGACGCCCGGATGCTCGAGCTGCTCGAGCCGTTCCGACCGCATCGCGCAAGGGTCGTTGCGCTCCTCCTACGAAGCGGCAGCAAGCCGCCCCGCTTCGGGCCGCGCCTGCCCGTCGCGGACATCCGCGGGCGGTGAAGGCCTCACGGGTCCGCGGGCAACGGCTCACCGAGCGTCGCGCGCAGCACGCGGCGCAGGTCGGCGATCCCGTACGGCTTCTGGAGGAACCCGGCCGCGCGGGCGAGCCCTCCGCGGAGGGGCCCCTCCCCCTCGGCGTAGCCGCTCGTCATCACGACGCGCACGCTCGGGTCGATCCGCCGGAGCGAGTCGAGCGTCTCCTCGCCGTCCATCACCGGCATGCTCACGTCGAGGAGGACCAGGACGATGTCGTCGCGGTGCTGCCGATAGCGCTCGAGCGCGGACGCTCCGTCCTCCGCGCCGATCGTGCGGAACCCGAGGAGCTCGACGAGCTCGCGCGCGACCTTGCGGACCGGATCCTGGTCGTCGACCACCAGCACCGTGCCCCGGCCCCGCCAGACCGCGGCGGGCTCGGCCTTCGGCGCCGGCGCCTCGACCGCCTGCTCGGTCGCGGGGAGCACGATCTCGAACGTGGCGCCGCGCCGCGGCTGGGAGGTGACGCGCAGGCCCCCGCGGTGCCCGCGCACGATCCCGAGCACCGCGGACATCCCGAGGCCGCGCCCGTCGACCTTGGTGGTGAAGAAGGGGTCGAACAGGCGCCGGAGCGTGTCCTCGTCCATCCCCATCCCGTCGTCGCTCACCGACAACGAGACGTGCGTGCCCGGCTCGAGGGGCCAGCCGGGGAACTCGCGGGCGATCGTCTCGCCGAGGAGCGGCCGCGTGCGCACGCGCACTGTGATCGTCCCCGGCTCGCCCCCGAACGCGTCGGACGCGTTGGTGATCAGGTTCATCACGATCTGCTGCAGCTGCGCGCGGTCGGCCATCACCGCCGGCAGCGCGTCGTCGCAGCGGAAGTCGAGGTGCGCCTTCTTGCTGACGACCACCTCGAGCATGCTCGCCATCTCGCGGACGACCTCCCCGAGGTCCGTCGGGCGCACCACGAAGGTGCCGCGGCCCGAGTACGCCAGGAGCTGCCGGGTCAGCTCCGCGGCCTGCGTCGCGAGCCGCTCGATCTGCTCGACGTGGCCGCGCGCGCCGCGCGGGCCGTCCTCGAGCTGACCGAGCGCGAGGCTCGCGTGCCCGAGGATGGCGGTCAGGAGGTTGTTGAAGTCGTGCGCGACGCCGCCCGCGAGGACGCCGAGGCTCTCGAGCTTCTGCGCGTGGAGGAGGCGCGCCTCGAGCTCCCGCTTCTCGCGCTCCGCGAGGACGCGATCGGTGACGTCGATGACGTAGCCCACGTAGTGGGTCGCGCGGCCCTCGGCGTCGCGCTCGATCTTGGTGGCGTCGTAGAGCCAGCGCGAGCCGCCGTCGCGGTGGTGCACCTCGTAGGGCTCGTGCACGAACGAGCTCACGCCCGACTCGCTGGCCTCGGTCACCTCGCGCGCGACGCGCTCGAGGCAGCTCGGCGCGATGAGATCGGCGTACGCGACGTCGCCGCGGACGAACTCCTCCGCGCTGTGCCCGAACACCTCCGCGGCGTTCGGCGAGGCGTACTCCACGGGCCACCCGGGCGCGTTGCGCCAACGGAAGACGACCACCGGCCCCTGGGTGATGGCAGCGCTCTCGTCCATCTCGACACCGCAAGACTACATGCATTCGGGCGGCGAAGGCGCCGGCTGTTGTATCCTCGTCTCGTGAGCGAGCCGGAGCAGTGCGGGGAGTGCGGCGCGCCGCGCAAGGCGGGCCTCGTCGCGTGCGCCTACTGCCAGACGCGGTACCCGGGCGCGCCGGACGGGGTGAGCTGCCCCCGGTGCGGCGACGACAACCTCCCGAACATGACGCGCTGCGCGACCTGCGCGTCCTCGCTGATGCAGGTCTGCCTGTTCTGCGCCCAGGCCTCGTCGATCCTCGCCCCCGGGTGCCTCCACTGCGGGGAGACCTTCGAGGGCGCGGCCGAGCGCAAGGCGCAGCGGGTCGAGCAGCAGCGCCAGCAGCAGCTCATGGGCCTCGCGATGACCGGCGTGTCGGCGTTGGGGCAGGCCGCCAGCACTCCGGCCGGGCAAGGGATCTTGTCGGCGATCCTGCGCGACCTCGGCGACTCCGCGATGGGCCGCAAGAAGTAGCGCGCGTCCCTCACCAGAAGATCGCCGTCTCCATCCGGATTGAGTAGTCGGCGCAGCTGCACGGGAAGAGCGCCACGCGGCCGACCGCGAGGGAGCGGACGCTGGTCGGCAGGACGATCCGCAGCGGCGGCGTGCCCCGCTCGGAGCCGACGAGGGTGCCCGCGCCGTCGTAGTACTGCACGTCGTAGTCGCCGCCGAGCCCGTCGAGCTCGAGGAAGCGCGAGTCCGTGTGCGTCATCGGCGCGTACCAGTCGAGGTCGGGGGCGCGCGAGCCGTCGGCGCAGGCGGTGTAGCCGATGGTGCTCCCGAACGGCAGCGGCCTCGCGTCCGCGACGCGATCGTCCTCCTCGAAGATGTCGTCGAGGACGCAGCCGCCGTCCTGCATGGATCCGGCGTCGTGCCCCGCGTCGTGGAACGGGCCGGCGTCGTACATCGGACCCCCGTCGGGGCGCGGGATCGCGTTGCGGAGGATCTTGGTCCCGTCGAACAAGCACGCGTCGAGGCCCGAGAGATCGCGCGTGCCGGCGCTCGCGTGGGCGACCACGACGTGGAAGTAGCCGTGGAACGAGAACGTGTGCTCGGGGCCCACGCCGACCGGCCCGATCGTCGCGCGCCAGTCGTACGTCACCGTCGACACGGGCGCCCCGTCGCGCCGCAGCGTCACCCCCGGGCCCATCGGGCCGAGCGCGCGCAGCGTGTACTCGCCGGGGGGCGCGCCGTCGTCGTAGATCGCGGCGATCGCGAAGTCGAGCGCGCACGCGAAGCCGGGGATCAAGAACACGCCGGGGCCCGCGTCGCTGCCTCCGTCCGGCCCCGGGCCCGCGTCCATCGCGGAGCCCGCGTCCCTGCCCGCGCCCGCGTCCATGCCCGGGTCCGTGCCCGCGTCCCTCCCGCCGTCGAACGACACCGCCGCGTCGCTCCCTGCGTCCGCGCCGCCGCCGGCGTCGACGCCTCCCTCGCCCGAGCACGCGCAGAGCACGAGCAGGCACGCCATCCATCGCTTCATGACCACGACCTCGCCGCGAGCGTAGCGCGCCCCCCGCGACACGCGGGCCTCGGCGAAGCAGCCGCGTGCGGATTCGGGGTGGGGGCACCCGGGCGGTGGCTCGCGACCGCGGGTGCGCCGTGCGCCGGCGGGGCCCGAGAGCCTGCGCGAGCTGGTCGGCGCCCACGGCGAGCCGGAGTGCGCGGCGATCACGCGCAGGGGACGAACGTCGTCGTATGGTCCGGGCCGCGATGCGGATCGACGATCGGGAGCGGCGCGCGCGGCTCGTCCGTCGCCACCACCTGGGACGGAGCGCGCGGGACGTCCTCGACGCGGTGCGGGCCGTGGTCGCGATGCACTCGAGCGATCCGCTCACCCCGCACCTCGGCGCGTGGGCGCGCGTGCCGGGCTTCACGACCGCCGCGCTCGAGGGCGCGCTCGCCCAGGGCCGCTCGCTCTGGCGGCTCCACGCGATGCGGCGGACGCTCTTCGTGGTCCCGCGCGACGGGGCCGCGGTGTTCGAGGGCGCGGCGAGCCGCGACGTGGCGGCCAAGGAGCGCAAGCAGCTCGAGGCGTGGGTCCGGCGCGAGCTCCCCGCGAAGAAGCAGCCGGGGCGCTGGCTCGCCGGCCTCGAGGCGCAGGTCCTCGACGCGCTCGCGGAGGGCGAGCCCGCGAGCACGCAGCAGCTCTCGGCGCGGGTGCCCGCGCTCGCGACCGAGATCACGCTCGGCCAGGGGAAGTGGGCCCAGCGCGCGCCGATCGCGTCGCGCCTCCTCTTCGTGATGGCGCTCGACCTCGCGATCGCGCGCACTCACCCGGGCGGGACCTGGCGCTCGAGCCAGTACCGCTGGGCGCGCGCGGAGTCGTGGTTCGGCGCGGCGCCCGAGGCGATGGATCCCGCGGCGGCCCGCGCGGAGCTCGCGCGGCGCTACCTCGCGAGCCACGGGCCCGCGACCCGATTGGACGTGCGGTGGTGGACCGGGTGGACGGCCCGCCACGCGGACGCGGCGCTCGCCGCGATCGGGGCCGAGCCCGTCGAGCTCGAGGGCGGCGCCGAGGGCCTCGTGCTCCCCGGCGACGCGGCGTCCCTCGGGGATATTTCATCGCAAGTGGCCTTGCTCCCCGGGCTCGACCCCACGCCGATGGGCTACAAGGAGCGGGCGTGGTTCCTCGGGCCGCACCAGGCCGCGCTCTTCGATCGCAACGGCAACGTCGGCCCCACGGTGTGGCTCGACGGGCGCATCGTCGGCGGCTGGGCGCAGCGCGCGGACGGCGCGGTGGTGACGCGCGTCCTCGAGCGCATCTCGAAGAAGGACGGGAAGCGCATCGACGCCGAGGCCGCGCGGCTGACCGAGTGGATGGACGGCACCGTCGTCACCCCGCGCTTCCGCACCCCGCTCGAGCGCGAGCTGGCGGGGTGAGCGAGGGGGGCCGGTTGCACCGGCGGAGCCTGCCGACCATGCTCGCGGGCCGTGTCGGAAGAGTACGAGATCTTCGAGTCGGACATCGCGATCGTCGGGATGGCCGCGCGCGTGCCCGGAGCGCGCAACCCCCAGGAATACTGGGCGAACCTCACGAGGGGAGTGGAGTCGATCCGCTTCTACTCGGACGAGGAGCTCCTCGCGAGCGGGGTGCGCCCGGAGGACCTCGCGCAGAAGACCTACGTGCGAGCGTCCGCGCCGCTCGGCGACATGGAGCTCTTCGACGGGGAGTTCTTCGGGTTCAGCCCGAAGGAGTCCGCCATCATGGATCCCCAGCACCGCCACTTCCTCGAGTGCGCGTGGGAGGCCCTCGAGAGCGCGGGCCACCCGCCCGAGCGCTTCGAGGGGCCGATCGGCGTGTTCGCGGGCTGCGGCATGGGCTCGTACTTCTACTTCAACCTCTGCACGCACCCCGAGCTCGTGCGCGACGTGGGGCTCTTCCTCCTGCGCCACACCGGCAACGACAAGGACTTCCTCTCCACGCGCGTCAGCTACCTGCTCGATCTCAAGGGCCCCGCGATCGGCGTGCAGACGGCCTGCTCGACCTCGCTCGTCGCCGTGCACCTGGCCGCGCAGAGCCTCCTCGCGCGCGAGTGCGACCTCGCGCTCGCCGGCGGCGTCACCATCAACCTCCCGCACCGGCAGGGCTACCACTACGAGGAGGGCGAGATCCTCTCGCCCGACGGCCACTGCCACGCCTTCGATCACCGCGCGCAGGGCACCGTGTTCGGCTCCGGCGCCGGCGTGGTCGCGCTCCGCCGCCTCGAGGACGCGCTCGACGACGGCGACGTCATCCACGCGGTGATCCGCGGCTCCGCCGTCAACAACGACGGCTCGAGCAAGGTGAACTACCTCGCGCCGAGCGTGGACGGACAGGCGACTTGCATGGTCGAGGCCTTCGGCGTCGGCCACGTCGACCCGCGCACCGTCGGCTACGTCGAGTGCCACGGCACCGGCACCTACCTCGGCGATCCCATCGAGATCGAGGCGCTGACCCAGGCGTTCCGCACGGGCACGCAGGATCGCGGCTTCTGCCGCATCGGCTCGGTGAAGACCAACATCGGGCACCTCGACACCGCGGCCGGCGTCGCCTCGCTCATCAAGGCGGCCCTCGCGCTCGAGCACGCGACGTTCCCGCCGAGCCTGAGCTACGAGAAGCCGAACCCCACCATCGACTTCGCGAGCTCCCCGTTCGTCGTCAACGACACTTGCTTGCCGTGGCCCGCGCCCGCGCGGCACCCGCGGCGCGCCGGCGTGAACTCGCTCGGCGTCGGGGGCACGAACGCGCACATCGTCTTGCAGGAGCCGCCCGGCCTCGCGCCCGGCGACGAGCCGACCCGGCGCTTCCAGCTCTTGATGGTCTCGGCGAAGACCGGCGCGAGCCTCGACGGCAACGCGCAGAACCTCGCGACCTGGCTGAAGGCGCACCCCGACGCGAACCTCGGCGACGTCGCGTGGACCCTCCACCACGGGCGCCGCGCGTTCGAGCGCCGGCGCGTCCTCGCCGCGAGCTCCCCCGCGGAGGCGGCCCGCCTGCTCGAGGAGGCCGATCCGCGCCGCGTCTTCACGCACGCCGCGCCCGATCGCGCGAGCACCGTGTTCCTCCTGCCCGGCGGCGGCGCGCAGTACCCGCGCATGGCGGTCGATCTCCACGCGCACGAGCCCGTGTTCCGCGAGCACCTCGAGCGCGGGCTCGACCTGCTGAAGGAGAAGCACGGCATCGATCTGCGGCCGCTGCTGTTCTGCGCGCCGGGCGACGTCGAGCGCGCGACCGCCGAGCTCGATCGCATGCCGAACCAGCTCCCCGCGATCTTCCTCACGAGCGTGGCGATGGCGCGGCTCTTCGAGTCGTGGGGCGTGACGCCCGCCGCGCTCCTCGGGCACAGCCTGGGCCAGAACACCGCGGCGCACCTCGCCGGCGTGATGAGCTTCGAGGCGTGCCTCGGCCTCGTGGTGCTCCGCGGCCGGCTCTTCGAGAAGACCGCGCCCGGCGCGATGCTCAGCGTCGGCCTCCCGGCCGACCAGCTCCGACCGCTGCTGACCGACGACCTCGACCTCGCGGTGCTCAACGCGCCCGACGCGACGGTGGTCAGCGGCCCGCCCGCCGCGATCGACGCGCTCGCCGCGCGCCTGAGGCCGATGGAGGAGGTCGAGGCGAAGCGCCTCGCGATCCCGACCGCCGCGCACTCGCGCCTCCTCGAGCCGATCCTCGCCGAGTTCGGCGCCTACCTGCGCTCGATCCGCCTCGATCGCCCGAAGATCCCGTTCCTCTGCAACGTGACCGGCGCGTACGTCACCGACGCGCAGGCGACGAGCCCGGACTACTGGGTCGGCCACCTGCGGAGCACCGTGCGCTTCGCCGACGGCGTCGCGACGCTGCTGTCGGGCGGGAACCGCGTCCTGGTCGAGTGCGGGCCCGGCCGCGCGCTGAGCAGCCTCGTGCGCGCGCACCCCGCGTACCGGAGCGGCGCCCACAACGCCTTCCCCTCGATCCGCCACAAGGACGAGGAGGTCGACGATCAGGCGTACTTCACCGCGTGCCTCGGGCGGATCTGGGCGAGCGGCGGGACCTTCGAGGTCGAGAAGCTCTGGCCGGACGAGTCGCACGTGCGCGTCGAGCTCCCGACCTACGCGTGGACGCACAAGCGCTTCTTCATCGAGCCCGGCCGCGTTCAGATCGCGGATCCCGGGACCGATCTGACGAAGATCCCCGACGTCGAGCGCTGGGGCTGGCGGCCGATCTGGAAGCCCGCGCTCACCGATCCGCGGCCCGGCGAGAGCCACACGTGGCTGCTCTTCATGGATCAGGCGGGCGTGGGCAAGCGGCTCAAGGAGCGCCTCGAGCGCCGCGGCGATCGCGTCGTCTGCGTCTACGAGGGCGACGCGTACCTCGCGCGCAGCGAGCGCGAGTACTCGCTGAGCCCCGAGCGCGGCAAGGAGGGCTACGCGGCGCTCGTCCGCGACCTCGTCGCGCGCGGGCTCACGCCCGATCGGATCGCGCACCTCTGGCTGCTCGAGGCCAAGGAGACGTTCCGCCCCGGCTCGAGCCTCTTCCACCACCACCAGGAGCGCGGGTTCTTCAGCCTGTTCTTCCTCGCGCAGTGCCTCGCCGACGAGAGCGTGCCGACGCCGCTCCACGTGAGCGTGATCCTCAACGGGCTGATGCGCGTGGAGGACGAGCCCGTGGCGTACCCGGACAAGGCCACCGTGCTCGGTCCGGCGAAGGTCGTCCCGCGCGAGCTCGACGGCGTGACCGCGAGCGTGGTCGACGTGGAGCTCCCGCGGCGCAGCGAGCAGCTCTTCGGCGGCACGCTGCGCATGGCGCTCGTCGATCCCTTCGGCGGCAAGCGGCGCGTGGAGCAGGAGCTCGACGCGCTCGTCGATCGCCTCGAGGAGGAGCTCGGCTCGCCTCCGCGCGACGCCGTCGTCGCGTGGCGCGGCGGCAAGCGCTTCGAGCAGATGGTCGACCCGACGCCGCTCGCCCCCGCGGCGCGCCCGCCGCTCCGCGAGGGCGGCTGCTACCTGATCACGGGCGGCCTCGGCGGCCTCGGCCTCACCTTCGCGGAGCACCTCGCGCGCGAGGCGAACGCCAAGCTCGTGCTGCTGAGCCGCACGCCGGTCCCCCCGCGCGCGCAGTGGGCCGAGTGGATGCGCCAGCACGGGCCGGAGGACCGCACGAGCAAGCGCCTGCGGCGCCTCCTCGACGTGGAGGAGGCGGGCGGCGAGGTGATGGTCGCGAGCGCCGACGTCACCAACGTGCTCGAGCTCCGCGACGCGCTCGCGAAGGCGCGCGAGCGCTTCGGTGAGGTGCACGGCGTGTTGCACACCGCGGGCGTGGTCGCGGACGACCTCATCGCGCTCAAGACGCAGGAGGCCGTCGAGGACGTGTTCACGCCGAAGATCCAGGGCACGCTCGTGCTCGAGGAGGTCTTCCGCGATCGGCCGCCGCTCGACTTCCTCGTCCTCTTCAGCTCGACCTCCACCGCGACCGCGCCGGCGGGCCAGGTCGACTACGTCGCGGCGAACGCGTTCCTCGACGCCTACGCGGAGTCCCGCGCGGGCGATCCGACGCGCGTGGTGTCGGTGCACTGGGGGCTGTGGAGCGAGGTCGGGATGGCGGCCGCGCAGGTGTCGAAGGACGACCGCCCGGCGCCCGGCACGAAGGTCGGAGAGCAGCCGCGCCACCCGCTCCTCGACGCGCGCGTCGCGGACGCGCACGGCCACACCGTCCTCGCGGGCACGCTCTCGCCCGCGTCGCACTGGATCCTCGACGAGCACCGCACCAAGAACGGCCACGCGCTCGTCCCGGGCACCGGCTACCTCGAGCTCGCCCGCGCGGCGCTCCGCGCGAACGGTGAGGCCGGCCCGTTCGAGATCGAGGATCTCTTCTTCATCCGCCCGCTCGCCGTGGCCGACGAGGCGCGCCGCGAGGTCCGCGTGTCGCTCACGCCGACGCAGCGCGGCTACGCGCTCGAGATCCGCGGCGAGGTCGACCTCGACGGCCGCCGCGGCTGGGAGGTCCACGCGCAGGCGCACCTCGCGCTCCGCGAGCTCACGCGCCCGCACGATCTCGAGATCGCGGCGCTCGAGAGACGCTGCGCGCAACGTACGTTGACACCCGACCCGCGCGGGATCGTGACGCCGCAGGAGCGACACCTGCGCTTCGGCCCACGCTGGCGCGTGCTCCGCGCGGGCGGCCATGGCGCGGGCGAGGCGTTCGCCCGCCTCTCACTCTCGCCCGCGCACGCCGCCGAGGTGGCCGACTTCGGCCTCCACCCCGCGCTCGTCGACATCGCGACGGGCTGGGCCATGGAGCTGATCGAGGGCTACGACGGCCAGGCGCTGTGGGTCCCCGTCGGTTACGAGCGCGTGCGCGTGCACGAGGACCTGCCCGCCTCGATCGTGAGCTGGGTGCGTGGCCACGCGGGCAACCACGACGACGCAGACTTCGTCTACTTCGACGTCACGCTCGCCGACGCCGACAGCGGCCGCGTGATCGTCGAGGTCGACCGCCTCGCGCTCCGCAAGATGACGGGCGACGTCGACTTCGCGGTGCGCAGCCGCCCCTCGGCGCGGGACGTCGAGCTCGAGGAGACCGACGGCGAGCGCGAGCCCTCGCCCGCGGAGCTGCAGCTCGCGCGGAACCTGAGGAACGGCATCCGCCCCGACGAGGGCTCGGAGGCGCTTCGCCGCGTGCTCGCCGGCCCGGCGCTCCCGCAGGTCTACGTCAGCTCGCTCGATCTCGGCGGGCTCGTCGCGCAGGCGCAGCTCGCGCTCGCGGGGCCCACCGGCGGCGAGGGGATCAAGCTCGCACGCCCGGACCTCGACAGCGAGTACGTCGAGGCGCGCGACGAGGTCGAGAAGACCCTCGTCGGCTTCTGGCAGGAGCTCCTCGGGGTGGACGCGATCGGCGTGGAGGACAGCTTCTTCGATCTCGGCGGCCACTCGCTCATCGCGGTGCGGCTCTTCGCGAAGGTCAAGAAGGCGTACGAGGTCGAGTTCCCGATCTCGGTGCTCTTCGAGGCGCCGACGGTGAGCCGGTGCGCCGAGCTGATCAAGGCGCGCATCGGCGGCGGCGACTCCTCCCCGAAGCCCGACGCCGCGCCGCGCTCGCGCTGGCAGCACCTCGTCGCGATGCACCCCGGCGACGGCGGCCCCAAGACCCCGTTCTTCCTCGTCGCCGGCATGTTCGGCAACGTGCTGAACCT
>JAYRVK010000629.1:0-1830 GCA_041918555.1 Sandaracinaceae bacterium | reverse complement strand
GCTCCTCGATCAGATCGACCGGGACGCCGAGGCGGAAGACCCCGTAGACGAGCCGAGCCTTCGCGCTCCCGTTCCCGCGCCACTTCTCGCGGATCCACGCGAAGTCGCGGCGCAAGGTGACGTGCTCGCTCGAAGGGTCGGCGCCCAGCGCGAGGCCCGCGGTGAGCGCGAACACCCCGAGCACGACGGCCCACGCCGCCGCGGGGTTGAACTCCTCGGGTACGGCGAGGCCATCGACGCCGAGCCCCTCGACGGGGCCGCCGGGGTAGGCCCGGTAGTCGCGCAGGATCAGCGCGGTGAAGAGCACCGCGACGATCGCCGCGCCCCACCGGCTCTGGGGCGTCTGCGCCACGTCGTTCAAGAACAGCGCGACCGCGACCGATACCGCGACGACCGGCAGGAACGTGGCGGGCCCGAACCGCGCGGTGAAGATGGTCTCGGCGAGGAGGCCGAGCGCGGCCCACGCGATCACGGCGAGGCGGAGCGCGTTCTCCTCCGGGTGTCGCACCCGCGCGCCCTCGGCTCGCGGCGCACGGGTGAGCATGGCGGGCAGCGCGACGGGCAGCAGCCCGCTCCACGGCGCGAACGAGTGGAAGACGCGCTCGATGGCGACCTCCCAGGTCGGCGGCGCGCCGCCTCGCGGCACGCCGCCGGTCCAGTACCCGAAGCCGGCGTAGTCGGCCCACACCGCGTAGGCGACGCCGGCTCCGGCCAGCACCGCGACCATCAAGACGACGCCCGCGATCGCGCCGCGGAGACGCTCGGCGATCGGCGGGGCGAGCTCGCCGCGAGCGACGATGGCCACGCCGACCGCGAGGAGCGGCGGGGCGACGCCTTGGAGCGCGCCCGCCGCCATCGTCGCGAGCGCCGCGCTGACCGCGAGCCCGCCGAGCCACACGAGCTGGACGGCGCCGCGCCGCCGTGTCGGCGCGTCGAGCGCGGTCGGCTGGAACACCGCCGCCATCGCGCACAGGAACACACCGGCGGACGCCGCGAACGCGGGCGCCGCGCCGAGCATCTCGCGTGCGTTGAAGAGCAAGAGCGGCGAGGTGCCCGTGACGACGGCCGCGAGGACCCCCGCCCGTCTCCCGGCGAAGCGCGCCGCGAGCAGGTACGCGAAGAGGACCGTGACGAGGCCGGCCAGGGCGATCGGGAGTCGACCCGCCCACTCCTGCACCCCGAACAGGCTGAAGCTCCTCGCGACGAGCCAGGTGCCGAGCGGCGGCTGCGTGAGCTCGATGGCCTCTCCGTCGTCGACGGCGCGGGCGAGGTCGGCGCTCGCGAGCTCCCAGGGGTCCCAGATCCCGTAGGAGCCGATCCCGGCCACGATCAAGAGCGCGAGCGTCGCCAGCGTCGCGCCGAGGACGAGCCCGGCGGCGCCCCCGCCCCACTCCGCGGGTGTCTCGACCGCGTCGCGCGGCGGCCCTCCCTCGTTGGGCTCGGCGGGATCCGAGGTCCGCGCGGGGCGCGGCACCGCGGACCGCTCGACGAGCGGTTCGGTCTGCGCCGCCCGCGAAGAGGCGCGGATCACGTTGCCCGCGATCAGGAGGACCCCGCCGAGCACGGCGATCGAGTACCCGGCGACCGCCGCGCCGCTGCCCGAGCCTGCGAGGAGCCCGAGGCTCACTCCACCGAGGTTGAGCGCCAGCCCCGTGAACACGAGGACGCGCCCGGAATTCGGGGATGCGCTCACGGGGCCTCCCGGCGCCGGCGGGATGGCGAGGGCTGGTATCGAAGCGACATGCCGAGGAAAGCGCGCGGAGCCTAGCTCGTTCGCGCGCGACGATCACCCGCCGTCAGTCCGTGGGCTCGGCGGGGGTGGCGGGGGCG
>JAYRVK010000628.1:0-11939 GCA_041918555.1 Sandaracinaceae bacterium | reverse complement strand
CGCGTGCACGCGCCGGCTTCGGTCCTCAGGCCGAGGCCGCCGTGCGCGCTCCGTCGCGCCGATCGCGACGAGCGAGATCGTGATCAGGCGGTGGTCCACTTCTGCCGAGCAGAGGTGGTCCACTTCTGCCGAGCGCCGAGGTCGTCCCTACCTGCCGCCGGCTCCGGTCGTCCCGAGCGCAGTATGGGTCGGCGACCAGGCCATCCTCTTCGTCGAAGGCCCGATCAAAGCGCTCGCGCTCTGTCAGTTCGGCCTCGTGGCCGTCGCGCTTGGGGGTGTGACGGCTGGCGGGCACGACGTCGAACAGCGTGGACCGTTCGGCGAGATGCTTGCACACGAGGATCTCCGCTCGAGGCTGCGCCTCGAGGGGCGGCGTGTCGTGATCCTGTTTGACGCCGGCCGCGTCACAAACCCGATGGTAGCGGTCGGGGAGGCACGGCTTGCGAAGGTGCTGCGCCGCGAGGGCGCTGACGTCCGTCTCGCCGAGTTGCCCCTCACCGACGACAAGGGCGACCAGGGTCCCGACGACTATCTCGCGCGGCACGGGGCCGATGCCCTGCGCGAGCTCTTGGCGCAGGCCGTCCCTGCTTCTCCCGCCGCGCGTGTCGCCCACGCCACCGAGGGCCTCTCCCGCCCGGCCAGGGGGCACGCCTGCATGCCCTTTGTCGGCTCCCTGCCGTTCAGGGCCGCACTGGTCGAGAGTGACGACGCGGAGCTCGATCTCGCGATGCTGGCACTCCGTGACGCTGGGTTTCGGACGACCACGACGCGAAAGGAGATGACGAGTTTCGCAGCGCTCCTCCGCGAGAAATCGCGGCAACGAGAGGCGAAGCCGTCGACCCCCACCGCGTACGCTACCGAGTACCGACTCCTCGATGGCGGAATCGTCCATGTCGTGTCGAGCGGCGACCTAGAGAGCCTTCACCGCCTGTCGAACTTCACGGCGGAGATCGTCGCCGAGGTCGTGCACACCGACGGCGCGACCGAAGTGCGTCACTACGAGATCGCGGCGCGTCTCGACGGCCGGACGATGCACTTCTCGGTGCTGGCGTCAGCGTTCGCGCGCTTGTTGTGGGTGGGCGAATACCTCGGCGCCGCCGCGATCGTCGAACCTGGCAGACGCAACCAGGATCACGTCAGCGTCGCGATCCAGAAGCTCTCGTCGCGCCCGCAGCTCAAGACCGTCTACGCGCACCTCGGGTGGCGGGAGATTGACAATGTCCCTTACTTTCTTCATGCGAAGGGTGGGTCCGGAGAGTTCATCCGATCAGACATCAGCGTGTCACTCCCGGGAGCGCTGAACCGCTTCGAACTCCCGCCGGCGCCGAGCGGGCCGGCGCTCCATGTCGCGATACGCGCGAGCCTCGCGATCCTCGACGTCGCCCCCGTTCACGCGTCCGCTGCGGTCCTGTCCGCCGCGTACGCGCCGGTGATCGGGCTGCCCGAGGTCGCGCGCCACGGCGTCTTCGTCTGCGGCAGCACCGGAGCCGGCAAGACCGAGCTGGCCGCGCTCGCGCAGCAGCACTACGGCGCCGGGCTCGATGCCGCGAACCTCCCTGCCGCGTGGAGCAGCACGGAGAACGCGCTCGAGGGGCTGGCCTTCATTGCGAAAGACGCCTTGCTCGTTATCGACGACTTCTGCCCCCGCGGGGGGCGAGGCGAAGTCGACGCCCTCCACGCGAAGGCGGACCGGGTGTTTCGGGCTCAGGGCAACCGCTCGGGCCGTGCCCGGATGCGCGCCGATGGGTCGATGCTACCGACGCGGCCCCCGCGCGGGATGATCCTCGCGACGGGGGAGGATGTCCCCGAGGGCCAGTCGCTGCGCGCTAGGCTCCTGATCGCGGAGTTGGGCCGCTCCGAACTCGATTGGGGAGCCCTGGGCGAACTGCAAGTCGCGGCACGTGAAGGAGTACTCGCCTCCGCCCTTGCGGGCTTCATCGCATGGATCGCCAGCGACCTCACGGGGTACCAAGCGAGGGTCAGGGCGCGATCGGTCGAGTTCGCCGCCGCCGTCCCGCCCCAGCATCGACGCTCCGCACGCTCGTTCGGATCCGCCGGGGCGGCGCTGGAACTTCTGCTCGACTTCGCGCTGAGCGCCGACGCGATCGACGTGAGCGAGCGTACGCGCCAGTGGACCCGATGCTGGGGGGGCCTGCTGGATCTCGCGGAGCGGCAGGTGCGGTACTTACGCGACGAGGATCCTGCTCAGCTCTTCGTGACGCTCGTGAGGGCGGCGATGCGTTGTGGCCGCGCCCACGTCACGACGCCGGACGGCCACCAACCCCGGCCCGGCGAGCCCTGGGGCTGGAGGGACGGGCTGCCGCAGGGCACCGCCATCGGCGTCCTGGACCACGATAATCTCCTTGTCGAACCCGCGGCAGCAACCGCTGTAGTTCGGCGCCTCGCGTCCGAGCAGGGGACGCCCATTGCCCTGGGGCCGCGTTCCCTGCACGCGCGGCTCCGCGAGGGCGGTCACCTTGCCACCGACGGCGGCGAGCGAGGAGCGCTGGTGCGCCGAACGTTCCACAACGTCCGAAGCGAGTACCTCCACCTCCACGTCGATACCGCCGACCCGGAACCCGAGCAAGGGCAGTTTGGGCCGGGTCGGCCGACCCAGGGGAGCGCCGAGTCATGAGCGACCGCGAGATCATCATCATGACGGAGACCCGCCTGCGCGAGCTCATCCGCGAAGAACTCAGAGCCGTGGTTCGCCCGACCGAGGACCTGGGCTTCCTCGAGATCGAGGAAGCTGCCAGGATCCTGGGAGTGACCGCGAGGACGCTCGCGGCCTGGGCGAGGCGTGAGGTGGTGCCGGCGTGCAAGGTCGGTAGACGGTGGAAGTTCCAACGCGCCGACATCGCCGCGTCGATCGCGGGCTCGAAGAGGAGGGCGGACCACGGTGGGAACGATGAAGGGTGACGGGAGGGTGTTCATGCGCGGCGCCGTCGCGTGGATCGACCTCACGTGCTCGATGCATGGCCGCGTCCGATCGCCGCACGGACCGAACCGCGCGGCCGCGGAGCGAGCGCACGCGAAGCGGGTCCGCCAGAAGCAGCGCGGCGAGTGCAGTTGTCCCGTGGTGCGGCCGCCCGAGCCCACGCTCCGGGAGCAGTACATGACGTGGCTCGCCGGCCGCGCCGACGTGAAGACGCTGCACGACGACCGCACGCGCGTGGAGACTCGGATCCTCCCGGCGCGCCTCGGAACGAGCGGGGTCTTCGGCGACATGCTCGTCGTCGACATCGAGACGCACCACGTCTCCGAGTGGATCGCGTGGCTCAAGCGCCAGACGGGCGCGCGCGGGAGGCCGCTCTCGGACTCGTACCGCACGAACGTGTACGCGAACCTCGCGTCGATCCTCGGCGAGGCGAAGCGCAAGGGCGTGGTCGATCGCAATGCGTGCGACGGGCTCCAGCGGCACGAGCGGCCGCGGAAGGCGAACCGCGGGCGGACGGCGCGTGGGTACTACACCGGCGACGCTCTGGGGATCCTTCTCGGGGACCCTGCGACGCCCCTCAACCGTCGCGTGTCCTACGCGATCATGGCGCTCGCCGGCTGCCGGTTCGGCGAGGCCGCCGGTCTGCGCTGGGGCGACTACGACCAAGGGCTAAGTCCGCTCGGGCTTCTCCGCGTGGAGCGCCAGTATGACGGCGCGCCGCTCAAGGGGAGCCGCGGCGAGCCCGGGCCTCCGCGCGACGTGCCCGTTCATCCCGTCCTCTCCACGATGCTCGACGAGTGGCGGCGCATCGGGTTCGCGCAGTGCTTCGGTCGCCTCCCGCATCGCGGGGACTTCCTCGTGCCGTCGCTCGAGGGCCCGGAACGGCACCGTACCGTGCGCAACGGGCTCGAGCGCCTCAAGGAGGATTGCGCGCGCCTCGGCATCGCCCCCATCAAAGGGGCGCGGCCGACGATCACGTAGCACGAGCTGCGCAACACGTTCGTCACGCTCGCCACGAAGGGGTGCGCGTCGGAGGCGTGGTTGCGGCGCATCACGCACAACACGCGCGGCGACGTGCTGTCCGGCTACTGCGCGAACGACTGGCCGGCGATGTGCGACGCCGTACTGTGCATCCGCGTCGAGCCCACGACCGGCGCCGAAGTGGTCGCCCTGCCCGCCCCTGCGCTGGCCGTCGGCGGCGACGACGCGGATGACGTCTGGCACAGGAACTGGCACAAGGGGGCGGCAAAAGCGACGAGGCCCCCGAAAATCGGGGGCCTCGTGAGCGGGACGGACGGGACTCGAACCCGCGGCCTCCGGCGTGACAGGCCGGCGTTATAACCGACTTAACTACCGTCCCAAGAGGCGCGCTGTGTAGCGCGCGGCCGGCAGGCTGTCAAAGACCTTCGTCGCTCATTCGAAGAAGACCACGTAGGCGCTGAGATCGATGTCGCCGCCCATCGGCATGCCGCCCGCGTAGCTGCCTTCGTAGGTGAGCTCGTTCTCCTCGCCGGCCCGTACTGCGGCCGTGATGTCGAAGCGACGGGCCGGGACAGGGAGGCCGGGGCACCAGCCGGCGCGGAGCGGCGACCAGTTTCCCCACTGGCCGGGGGGGACGCCCTCCCCTGCGAGATCCGCGCACCCGTTCTCGCGGCCCGCCTCGCCGGGGAACGAGATCGTGGCGACCTCGGTCCCCCCGATGAGGAAGTGGTGGTTGTGGTCGCACCACTCCGCGCAGTTGTTGCCGGGTTCCTGGCCGTGACCGCTGACGATCGCCACGAGCTCGGCGCGCGTGAACCCGGCGGGCGGGGTGAAGCGGTAGGGGGTGCGGCCCTCGTTGTACGTCGCGTCGAAGCGGCCGCCGCGGAACGCGCGCTCGGCCGAGGTCGAGCTCACGCCGACGCCGCGGTTCGAGAGGCGCAGCGAGACGCTCACCACGCGCTCGGTCGCGCGCTCCCAGTCGGGGCCGAGGACCATGCGGAACGTCCGCGCGCCGCCGCTCCGGATCAGCGCGAGCAGCGGGGTCGCGTCCATCACCCACCGCATGCGGCCCGGGCGGCTGTACGGGGTGATCCAGCGGACGAGCTCGTAGGTGGTGAGGCACGCCTCGTCCTCGCACACGAAGACGTACGCGATGCGATCCCACTCCGAGCACTGGTCGGGCGTGAGCGTGCAGATCTCCTCGAAGTCGACCTCGAGCGTGTCGAAGCCCGCCATCGTCGCTGCGTCGGGCAGGGTCACGGTGCGATCGAGCGTGCGGAGCGTGGTGCGCTCGTCGCGCAACAGATCGACCACCGTCGCGGAGCCCGCGTCGATGCGCGCGTCGAGGTCGTGCAGGTAGTCGAAGTAGGGCGCGAAGAACCGGGCCATGCCGAGGTCCGGCCGGAAGCCGCCCGCGCCGATCGTCATCAGCGAGCCGACCGGATCGAGGCGCTGCTGCCGCGTGATCGCGAACGCGTGGAGGATGATCTCCGAGCCGCGGACGAGCTCGCCGATGCTCCCCTCGATCTGGCGGACCGGCGTCGTGACGTAGTGGACGTGCGTGCGCCAGAACGCGCGGTCTTCGTCCGAGAGCCCGACGAACTCGAAGCCGTCCTCGACGTTCTGCCGCATCTCCTCGACGCGCGCCGTCGCCTCGGGCTCCGTGGGCTCCCACGAGGTGAAGAAGTAATGAACGTTGCGGGGGCCCTGCGTGAAGAGCGCGTCCGGCGAGGTGGCCCACAGCGCGCGGCCGTAGTCGTTCGCGGCGAACGCGACGAAGACGTACGACTCGCAGCCGCTCCACTCCTCGGAGAGGGTCCAGCTCCCGTCGAGGGTCTGCACGGTGAAGTCGCCCGCGACCTCCTCCCACGCGGTGCCGGTCGCCGTCGCGTCGAAGGGCGTCGTCGCGATCCCGAGCTCCCCGCACACGTCGGGGATCCCGGGGCCTGCGTCGGTCCCGGTGTCGACCGCGCCCCCGTCCATCGCACCCGCGTCGAGCCCGCCGGCGTCGACGCCGCCCGGGTCGCCGTCGCAGCCGAGGCCGAGGATCACCGCACAGAGAACCAGCCGCTTCATGGGCAGTGACGCTAGCGCACCTCCCCCGGCGCGCCGAGCCCGTGAACGACGTTTCCAGTCCGCGCCGCGTTCTCAGCGCCGCCGCGCAGCCTCGATCGCGCCGAGCGCCGCGCGCGCCTTGTTGACGGTCTCTTCGTACTCGGCCTGCGGGTCCGAGGCCTCCACCACGCCGCCGCCGGCCTGCACGCGGATCTCCCCGTCTTGCGCGACCACCGTGCGGATCGCGATCGCGACGTCGAGGTTGCCGTCGAAGCTCACGTAGCCGACCGCGCCGCCGTATACGCCGCGCCGCACCGGCTCGAGCGCCTCGATGATCTGCATCGCGCGCACCTTCGGCGCGCCGGTCAGCGTGCCCGCGGGGAACGTCGCGCGGAGCACGTCGAGGGCGTCGCGGCCGGGCGCGAGCTCTCCGCGTACGTTCGAAACGACGTGCATCACGTGGCTGTAGCGCTCGATCGCCATCTCCTCGGTGATGCGCACGGTGCCGGCCCGCGAGATGCGCCCGAGATCGTTGCGGCCGAGATCGACGAGCATCACGTGCTCGGCGCGCTCCTTCGGATCCGCGAGCAGCTCCTCGGCGATGCGGCGATCCTCGCCCTCGCTCGCGCCGCGCTTGCGCGTGCCCGCGATCGGGCGCACCTCGGCGACGCCATCCTCGACGCGCACCAGGGTCTCGGGGCTCGCGCCCGCGATCCCGACCTCGGGGAACGACAGCAGATACATGTACGGCGACGGATTGATCGCGCGGAGCATGCGGTAGACGTCGAAGAGATCGACGCCGCGCGCGTCGACCGTGAAGCGCTGGCTCGGGACCACCTGGAAGATGTCGCCGGCGCGAATGTGCTCCTTCGCGATCTCGACGGCGGCGCGGTAGCTCGCGGGATCGAAGCTCGAGCGCGGGAGCGGGCCCTCGAAGCCGATCCGTGGCGGCGGCAGGAGCCGCGGGACGCGCATCCGCGAGAGCTCGTCGGCGAGGACCGCGAGCTCTTCGCGCGCGCGCTCGTACGCCTCGCGCGGATCGACGCCGGGCCCCGTGCGCGCGAGGGTGACCGCGTGGGCCCGCTGGCGGAGGTCGTCGAAGATCAGGAGGGTGCCGCCGACCGCGAACGAGAAGTCCCACGCGTCGGGATCCGCGAGGCGCTCGCCGACCGTCGGCTCGAACGTGCGGACCGCGTCGTAGGCGACGTAGCCGACCGCGCCGCCCCAGAAGCGCGGCAGGTGATCGAGGCCCTCCCGCGGCGGGACCCACTCCGCGAGGTGCGCGCGGAGCGCGGGCCACGGATCGGCGCAGGCGATCGCCTCGACGCGACCGTCGCGCTCCACTTCGAAGCGCCCACGGCGCCCGCGCACGAGCGCGTCCGGGCGCCAGCCGACGAAGCTGTAGCGGCCCCACTTCTCGCCACGCTCGACGCTCTCGAGGAGGTAGCTCCCCGGTCCGCCGCCGATGGTGGACCACGCGAGGACGGGGGTCAGCGCGTCCGCGAGGAGCTCGCGCGCGACGGGCACCACGGTCGCGTCGCGGGCGAGGGTCTCGAACTCCGCGAGGCTCGGGCGGATGGGCTCGGTGGCTGGCACGCCCCGGGTCATACCGTGCTATGAGCCCGGCACCAATGACCCCGCGTACCGAGCCCTCCCTCGCCGAAGTCGATCCGCAGGTCGACGCCCTGATCCGCAAGGAAGAGCGCCGCCAGGCGGACGCCCTGCGCCTCATCCCGAGCGAGAACTACGCGTCTCGCGCGGTGCTCGAGGCCTCGGGGTCCGTGCTCAACAACAAGTACTCCGAGGGCTACCCCGGCAAGCGCTACTACCAGGGCCAAGAGCACATCGACGCGGTCGAGGAGCTCGCGAAGGCGCGCCTCTGCGAGCTCTTCGGCGCCGACCACGCCAACGTGCAGCCGTACTCGGGATCGCCGGCGAACCTCGCCGTCTACGTCGCGTTCATGCAGCCGGGCGACAAGTCGATGGGCCTCGCCCTGCCAGCCGGCGGCCACCTCACGCACGGGTGGAACGTCTCGGTGACCGGCAAGTACTACCAGGCGATCCAGTACGGCGTGCGCGCGGACGACCACCGCATCGACTTCGATCAGATCGCGGCGCTCGCGCGCGAGCACCGTCCCAAGCTGATCTGGGCGGGCACCACGGCGTACCCGCGCGTGCTCGACTACGACCGCTTCGCCGAGATCGCGCGCGAGGTCGGCGCGATCCTCGTCGCGGACATCGCGCACATCTCGGGCTTGATCGCCGGGGGCACGCACCCGAGCCCCATGGGCAAGGCCGAGGTCGTGACCTCGACGACGCACAAGACGTTGCGGGGGCCGCGCGGCGGGATGATCCTCTGCGACGCCGCGCACCAGAAGAAGATCGATCGCGCGGTGTTCCCAGGCCTCCAGGGCGGGCCGCACAACTCGGCGATCGCGGCGCTCGCCGTCGCGGCGAAGGAGGCCTCGACGGAGGCCTTCCGCGCCTACGCGCGGGCGGTCGTCGACAACGCGCGCGTCCTCGCCGACGGGCTGCTCTCGCGCGGCATCGCGCTCTCGACGGGCGGCACCGACACGCACCTCCTCCTCGCCGATCTCACGCCCAAGGGGGTCCCCGGGAAGCCGGCCGCCGTCGCGCTCGAGAAGGCGGGGATCGTCACGAACTACAATTCGGTGCCGTTCGATCCGCGGCCGCCGTTCGATCCGAGCGGCATCCGGATCGGGACGCCGGCGATCACCAGCCGCGGCATGGGGCCGGGCGAGATGACGCGCCTCGCGAATTGGATCGCGGACGTGATCGAGCACGTCGACGACGCGCCGCGCCTCGCCCGGATCGCCGGCGAGGTGAAGGAGCTCTGCGATCACTTCCCCGCGCCCGGCCTGCCGACCTGAGCGCTAGACTAGAGCCGCGCGAGGCGGTCCGCGATCCAGTCGAGGACCCGATCCGCCACCTCGCCCTTGTCGAGCTCGGGGAGTTGCTCCTCCGCCTCCGCGCTCACCAGCGTGACCCGGTTGGTCGCCTTGCCGAACGCGTCGCTCGCGTGGTTGGCCACCACGAGATCGACCTTCTTGCGCGCGAGCTTGCCGCGCGCGTTCTCCACGACGTCGCGCGTCTCGAGCGCGAAGCCGACTAGCACGGGCCGCGGCCCCTCGCGCCGCGCGCCGAGCCCGGCGAGGATGTCGGGGTTGCGGACGAGCTCGAGCGTGCGCGGGCCCTCGGTCTTCTTGAGCTTGTCCGCCGCGGCCTGCGCGGGGCGGTAGTCGGCGACCGCGGCCGCCATCACGATGGCGTCGGCGCCCTCGGCGCGCGCGACGATCGCCGCCTCCATGTCGAGCGCCGAGCGCACATCCACTCGCTCGACCCCCGGCGGCGTCGCGAGCGCGGTGGGCCCGCTCACGAGCACGGCGCGGGCGCCTCGGCGCGCCGCGCGGGCGGCGATCGCGTAGCCCATCCTCCCCGTCGAGCGGTTCCCGAGGAAGCGCACGGGATCGAGGTCCTCGCAGGTCCCGCCCGCGCTCACGATCACGGTGCGGCCCGCGAGGTCGGGCACCACGCGCCCCTCGATCGCGTCGGCGATCGCGCTCGGCTCGGCCATGCGCCCCATCCCGACGTCGCCGGAGGCGAGCGGACCCTCGACGGGCCCGACGAGGATCGCGCCGTCCTCGACCAAGCAAGCGACGTTGCGCCGTGTGGCAGGGCGCTCCCACATCCGGGTGTGCATGGAGGGCGCGAAGATCCGAGCCCCCTCGAAGCACAAGAGCGTCGCGGTCAACGCGTCGTCCGCGATCCCGGCCGCCGCGCGCGCCATCAGGTTCGCGGTCGCCGGCGCGACGGCGAGCGCGTCGGCCCACGTCGCGAGCTCGACGTGGACCTCTCCGTCGTAGCGCGCGTCCCAGAGGTCGACGACCGGCGCCTCGCCGGTGAGCCCGGTGAAGGTGAGCGGCCCGACGAAGCGCGTCGCCGCCGCGGTCATCACCACGCGCACCTCGTGCCCGCGTCGCGCCAGCTCGCGCACGAGGAGCGGCGCCTTGTAGGCCGCGACGCCGCCGCTCACGCCGACGAGGATCCTCACGACCGACGCATACCACGGCCGCGCGCCGCGGGCCTCACGGCGAGGCCGGCGGCTGCGGCATCCCCATCTGCTCGGTCCAGCCCGGCGTCCCGCTCCGACCCGCCCGCCGCACGATCCGCGTCCCCTGCACGCCCTCGCCCTGTGTCACCTCGAGGTACGCATCGGCGGTGTACTCGCCGTGCGTGTCACCCTCGGGCGGTACGAAGTCGGGCGGCGCCTGCCCGCCCGCGCCCACCGTCCAGAGGTGCTGCGTCGGTGGATACACGTCGCGCGCGCGCGTGCGTACGGCCTGGTTGGTCTCGAGGTCGCGCACGATGCGGAACCACGTCACGGTGAACCCGGGAACGCCGCGCTGCCGCAGGACGCGCGTCCCCGCCGGGAGGTTGGAGTCGCGCGTCTCGCGCTCCCCGTAGGGAGCGATCTCGTCGACGCGCCGCACGAGCGTCACCATCCTCCGCGTGGGCGCTCCGCGCAGCTCGGCGCGCACGAGCCCGCCCTCGACGCGGAACCCGATCGCCACTGGGAACGGCTGGTCGTTCTGGAAGCGGAAGTTGAGCTGTGGGTAGCTCACGACCGCGTCGAGGCCCATGAACACGTACGTGCTCGGCCGGCTGTGCGCGCTTCGCTCCACGATCGGAAGGCCCGCGAAGAACGCCGCCGCGTGGAGCGTGCCGGCCACCTGGCAGGTGCCTCCGCCGACCCCATCGACGAGCTCCCCGCCCGCGATCACGGGCGCCGGACGGAACCCGTTGGCCTCGCTGCGCTCGCCGACCGCTTGGTTGAAGTCGAAGGTCTCGCCGGGCAGCACGACGAGCCCGTCGAGCTTCGAGCCCGCGACCCGCAGGTTGAACGTGCGCTCCGCCGCGTCGGGCGCGGTGCTGTAGCGCGTCTCGAAGTAGCCGAGGACGTGCGAGACGTCGATCGACTCGAGCTCCTCGGCCGTCCGGTGCGCGGCGATCCGCTCGACGGCCGCCCCGACCCGCGCGTCCCCGCGCCGGAGCGCGGCCTCGATCCCCTCGAGCGTCCGGTGCACGTCCAGCCGCCGCCCGTGGGTGTGCGGCCGCACCGCACCCGACCGCACGTCGAGCCGCGCATCCTCGGCGCGCCGATCGAAACCATCCTTCACGTCGGCGAGCAGCTCGAACATCGCCGCGTCGTCGAAGCGGACCGGCAGCTCGAGGTCGAGCGCGGCCCCCTCGTAGAGGCGGCGCATCGCGCTCGTCGTGTCGACCGCCTGCGCCAGCGTCGCGGCCAGCGCGTCGACATCGACGCTCGCACCGAACGCGCCGCGGCTCCGCTGGATCGGCGCCGCGTCCGGGATCTCGAGGGTGAGCGTCTCGCGTCCCCACCGCGCGGCGAGGCGCTCCGCGAAGCGGCGCGGGTCCTCACCCTTGTCCGCCACCTCGCCCCCGACGCGGACGCGGATCGGAGGTGCGGCCGCGCGCGCCACCGACGGATCGAGGCGCTGCTGCAGCCCGAAGAACGCGAGCGCACCGGCCCCCGCGAAGCAGAGCAGCGCGCTCAGCACTCGGAGTCGGTCGAGCATCGGGCCGAGCATCGGGAGGTGGCCCGTGGGCGTCAAGAAAAGTGGGGTCCGCGCATCGAGAAGCCCGCGCTGCGCCCCTCGCTGCCTCAAACGCGGCGGCGGCGCCAGATGGGCTGATCGTGATCGGCGGCGGGCTGGTACGTCACCGTGAAGTCCGCGAACGCGGCGAGCGCGTCGTCGACGTCCTTGCCCGCGGCGAGCTCGAAGGAGTCGAAGCCGCACCGCCAGAGGTAGAAGAGCTGGTCGCGCAGCACGTGACCGACCGCGCGGAGCGAGCCCCGGTAGCCGTGCTGATCCCGAAGCAGCCGCGCGAGGCTATACGCTCGCCCGTCGGAGCTCTTCGGGAT
>JAYRVK010000627.1:0-13798 GCA_041918555.1 Sandaracinaceae bacterium | reverse complement strand
GCGCCGCGACGCGTCGGTGAGCACGCCGGCGACGAGGAGGCCACAGAGCCCGAGGGCGATCGCGAGCACGCGGAGCCGGCGGGTCACCACGGGTGTCACACGTCGAAGAAGTTCAGGAAGAGCTGGGTGAGGATCGCGTCCGCCACGAGGACGCCGATCGCGACCGTCACGACGGACTGCGTGGTCGAGCGCCCGACGCCCTCCGTGCCGCCGCGCGTGGTGAGGCCGAAGTGGCAGCCGAGCAGGCACACGAGGAAGCCGAAGAAGGGCGTCTTGCAGATGCCGCTCAAGAAGTCCGGCAGATCGATCGAGTCGAGCGCGGTCGACAGGAAGAAGGGCATCGAGATGCCGAACGTGACCTTCGAGACGACCATCGCGCTGCCGATCCCGAGCACGAGCGCGAGGGTGCAGAGGAGCGGCATGAGCACGGTGCCCGCGAGGACGCGCGGCACCACCAGCTTGCGGATGGGGTCCGCGCCGAGCGCGCGGATGGCGTCGATCTGCTCGGTCACCGCCATCGAGCCGAGCTCCGCGGTGATGCCCGCGCCGATCCGGCACCCCACGACCAGCGCCGTCAACGAGGGCGCGAGCTCGCGCGCCTCGCTGAGGCCCACGACGCGGCCGACGCTGTTCTGCGCGCCGAAGCGCTCGAGCGAGAACGCGAACTGGATCGTCATCACGATGCCGACGAAGATCGCGGTGGCGGCGGCGATCCCGAACGAACGGACGCCGAGCTGGTCCAGCTGGTAGAGGAACTGGCGCAGCTCGAAGCGCGTCGTGAAGAGGGCCACGGTCGCGCGTCCCGCGAGGAGCGCCGCGTCGCCGGCGTGCCGCATGAACCCGAGGACGCTCGCGCCCTGTCGCCGGAAGCTCGCGCCGAAGGGGACGCTCATCCCGGCTCCGTCGTGAACCCGCCGACGAACGCCTCGAACGCCGGGCGGGCGCGCTCGAACGCATCGCCAGGGGGCGCCACCAGCGCGAAGTCGTAGGTGCACTCGTCCTTCTTGAGGACGAAGAGCAGCAGCTCGCGCGGGACGCCGTCGAGGCTCGCGACGTAGTGCGACCGCAGGGCCTCGCGTCCGTCGAGGGGCACGAGCCGCTCGCTCCGCAGCTCGCGCGCGGTGAACCCGATCAAGAGGTGGTTGGTGAGCGAGGTCAGCGGCACGTCCTGGAAGGGATCGCACGTCGCGTTGACCTGGACGATCGCGCCCACGCTCGCGTCGCGCCACGCGAGGTCGTTCTGGTCGAGCCGGAGCGGCTCCCAGCCGGCGCCGAGCTGGCCGACGCGGTACGTCGCCTCGGGATCCTCGTAGCGCGAGCCGCGCAGCGAGCCGCCGCCCCCGCAGCCGATCGCGAGAGAGAGGGCCATCGGGACCATCGACACCGCCGGGCCGCGCATCCGCGACAGACATACCGCGGCCTTCGGTCGGCGCAAAGCTCGCGCACCTCGCGCCGCGAGCCGGGTCGCCCCGTCGCGCGCTCTTCACGTCGCCGCGATGATCCGGGCGCGCGCGCTCTCGACGAGGCGGCGTGCCGCCTCGAGCTCCTCGCGCGCGCCTGCCTCGTCGACGACGAAGGCCTGCGCGTAGTCGGCCTCTTCGCGGAACTTCTGCAGCCGCGCCAGGAGTCGGCTGACCGAGGGCTCGTAGCGGCCGGTCTTGACGAAGTGGACGTTGAAGAGGTGCTGCACGCCGCCGTGGCTCCGCGGCGCGAGGTCGTCCGCGTACAAGAGCGCACGCACGGCGTGGAACGCCGCGAAGTACGCGCGCCCGACGGCGATCCGCGCGAGGCCCGCGGCGATCAGGTGCTCGGCGGCGCGCAGCTCCTCGTCCGCCGCCGCGAGCTCGGCCGCCACCGCGGCCTCCCGTCCCTCGCCGGTCACAGCGGGATCCCCTCGCGCTCGATGTCGCTCGTGAGCGGGCGCTCCTGCCGCGACCACGCCTCGTACGTCGCGCGATCGAGGACCGTCGGCGACAGCAGCAGATCGTGCGCGAGCCCGATGTCGGCCGCGACGTCGATCACGTCGCACTTGGTGCGCCAGTCGGCGCGGTCGAGGACCACGGCGACGTCCACGTCGCTCTCCGCGTCGGCCTCGCCGCGCGCGCGCGAGCCGAAGAGCCGGAGCACGGTGAGGCGCTCGCCGAAGCGGGCCCGCAGCGCGGCGGCGAGCTCCGCGAGCGCGGCGCGCACGCGCGGGGGCTGGGCGTCGAGCGTACGCATGGCCGGATCGTACCAGGCCGCCTGCGCAACCGCTTGCCGGCAAGGCTTGCTCGATCGGCGGGCCGCTCCCGCGTCGCGGCGCTGGATCCGGCTGGCACGTTTGGTGGTAGTTTCGCCCTCCCGTGGCGGCGACGAGGATCGATCTCAGGCTCTCGAAGGCGTACGCGCCTCGCCCCTTCGACGACTCGCGCGTCGGCGAGATCACGATCGCGGCCAGCGACGAGGCGACCACGGGGACCAACGCGCGGGCGCTGCAGACCTGGCGCGTCGCGCGCGTGCACCTGACCGAGCGGCTCGGCGAGCTCTTCCGGTGCGAGGTGCTGATCTCGCGCGTCGAGCTGCCGCGCAACGATCCCAGCGTGCCGCCGCCACCGCAGAACACGGTGTTCGACGACATCTCGAACGCGCTCGACGACGGCTCGCAAGAGACGGACGGACTGGAGGACGACCTCCAGTCCGTCGACGACAACCTCGACAAGAACCTCGGCGGGTGGGGCAGCCCCGCTGGCGTGCTGTCGAACATCGGCGCCATCACGAACGCGATCAACCAGGCCTCGCGCGTGGCGACGCAGACGGTCAACACGGTCCAGAACAACTGGCAGAACCAGAACGTCGAGCAGTACCTGCTGGGGATCCCGCCCGCGACGGCGTGGACGCCCGAGACGCCGCCGCGCCCGGGCGTGTTCCTCGGCAAGATCTACAGCGTCCTCATCACGCGCAACGGCCAGGGCGGCGCCGCGCTCGCCGGCCGCTGGGTGAGCGGCCTCGTCACGGAGTTCGAGGACCTCGGCGTGGTCGTGGCCGGCCGGATCGTCCGGCGCCTCGTGCGCCTGGTGATCGAGCCGCAGCTCGCGCGGCTCGCGCTGCGCACGAACTACCGGATCTTCGAGCAGCACACCGCGATGCAGATCGTGAAGGAGATCTTCGACGAGGCCGGCGTCTACGGCGGCGACTTCACGCCGCCCGGGCTCGGGGCCACGCGCCCGTGGTGCATCCAGTACGGCGAGACCGATCTCGACTTCGTGATGCGCCTCTTCTCCGAGGAGGGCGTCGTCCCCGTGTTCGAGTGCCAGCTCGGCGCCGAGCGGATGAAGCTCGTGGTGCCGGACGAGCTCCAGATCGGCTCCGCGACCGCGGGCTACGGGGCGGCCGGCGCCGTCGAGACCCTCGACTCCGTCGACATGCCGCGCGCGATCCCGAACGAGCTCGTGCACGGGCAGGCCGCCGACGCGGCGAACGAGGAGGTGCTCTGGGACTTCGGCGTCCGCCGCACGATCTGCCCGACCGGCGCGAGCGTGCGGTCGACGGACTTCTCCACCTCGTACACGGGCGCGAGCGACACCCCGACCCACGTTCGGCAGGGCGACGCCACGACCCTGAGCGCGCAGGAGACGAGCCTCGACCTCGCGTTCGCCGACGCGACGCAGAGCGACTTGCACTTCTTCCCCGGCCGCACGAGCTTCGACTTCGACCCGACGACCGCGGTGCAGACGGACCGCGTCGACCTCGTCGTCGAGGCGCAGCGCGAGGTGATCGCGGCGCGCGCCGGGCAGACCGTCGGCCGCGGGCGCACCAACGCCGTCGGCCTGTCGGTCGGCCAGCAGGTCCAGGTCACCCACGGCCTCTGGCTCGTCGATCCGGCGGTCTACGACGCGCCCGTCTCGCCGCTCGGCCCGTTCGTCGTCACGGGGCTCGAGGTGGTGGCGCAGAACGACGTGCTCGCGACGACGTTCGCGCTCCCGCCGCTCCCGATGGGGTTCACCTCGCCGGCGCGCCCGCTCGGGCTCGAGGCGATCTTCGAAGCGATCCCCTCGGCGATCCCGTTCCTCCCGGCGCGGCGGCGCCCGCCCCGCGTCGACGGCGTGCACACCGCGATCACGCGCGCGTCGGCCTCCGAGTGGGCGGACGGCGACCCGCGCATCGGCGTGGACCCGATCGGCCGGCTGCGCGCCAGCCTGCCGTGGGACCGGCGCCCGTTCGTGAACGGGCTCCAGCCGCTCTCGCCGCCGATCCGCGCGACGACGCCGTGGGCGGGCCACGCGTGGGGCACGACGTTCCTCCCGCGCGAGGGCATGGAGCTCCTGCTCGCGTACCTCGACGGCGATCCGACGCAGCCGATCGCGCTCGGCTGCGTGCACGGCTTCGTGAACCCCGCGCCGCGCGAGCGCCCGCACATCGACTTCGTGAAGGCCGACAACCGCATCGACCCGAAGAAGGAGGTCGTGATCGGCGAGGACGAGAAGCGGCTGCACTTCGAGGTGAAGAAGAAGCAGCGCCCGGTCGGCGACCGCCACCTCAACGCGATCCGCACGGCGATCCACCCCGCGCCGAAGGAGGAGCCGTTCAAGGCGTTCCACGAGCTCTCGTTCGACGACACGCCGGGGCGCGAGCGCGTGCGGCTGCACTCCTCGGGCGTGCTCTACGAGGAGGCCGTCCACGATCAGCGCACGTGGGTCGGCCGCGATCAGATGAACGTGGTGCAGGGCCGGCAGACCGAGCGCGTCGGCGGCAACGCCACGCTCATCGTCGAGGGCGACCGCGACAAGGTCGTGACCGGCCACGAGGACCGCGACGTGAAGGGCCGCCAGGACATCACGGTGAAGGGCACGAAGCACACCCAGGTGCTGAAGAACCTCTCGCGCTGGGTCGGGAGCAAGGAGCCGAGCCTCGATCTGCACCGCGTCGGGCTCGAGAAGGGGAGCGGGGTCCTGCGCACGCTCGTCTCGAAGCGCGATCGCAAGACGAAGATCCAAGGCGACGACGAGCGCATCGTCGGCGGCAACGTCGACGTGAGCTGCGGCGGGACCTACGAGCTCGGCGGCGCGCCGCTCGACATGAAGTCGACCGCGGCGAGCGCGAGCGGCGGCGCGGGCCTCAGCACCGACAACGAGCTGGGCCAGACCACGCTCGACGGCGCGGCGGGCTCGTGCGAGCTCGTCGCCGACGGCAAGGTCGAGGTCGAGGCCGACACGATCGACCTCGACGGCGCGCAGGCGGTCCGCTTCGAGTGCGGCGAGGTGAGCCTCGAGCTCAGCCCGGGCGAGGTCATCATGAAGGCGCCGGGCGGCGTCGCCTTCTACTTCTCGGGGCGCCCGACCACCGTCGACGGTGCGGAGGTACCGGCGACCACGAGCTCGCTCGAGATGGAGGCGCCCGGCGGCGCGATCGTCCTCAAGCTCGGCGACCACACCGCGACGAGGGGCGGTCGCTTCGTCACGGTGCTGCGCCCCGGGAAGGTGACCGGCGAGTACGCCGACGCCGAGGACGCGCTCGAGGGCGGGCCCGGCGCGAAGGTCGCGCCCGTCGACAGCTTCCAGATCCAGGGCGGCAAGAGCGCCTTCAAGTGCCGGCGCGTCGAGATGCAGCGCGAGGGCGGGCCCAAGGAGGTCCTGCGCGACCCGACGCAGGACGAGAAGGACCTGCTCGCGAAGATCGGCGAGCTCAAGAAGAAGATCGAGGACCTCGAGAAGAAGGCCGACGAGGCGGTCGAGGATCGCGACGCCGCGCGCGAGGAGTACCTGAAGGCCGCGGCCGAGCGGAAGGACGTCGAGGCGCGCATCAAGGAGGACGACGGGATCGACGAGGAGCTCGCCGAGGCGATCGACCGCGTGACCGCCGCCGAGAAGGGCCTGCAGAAGGCCAACCAGGACGAGCGCCGCGCCAAGGACGACTACGACCACGCCGTCGCGACGGGCCAGAACACCGACGACGAAGAGGAGGCCCTCGAGGAGGCCAAGGACAAGGTGGAGGAGGCCAAGGAGGAGCTCGAGGAGGCCGAGGAGGAGCTCGAGGAGACGCGCGAGGAGCACGGCGGGCTCATGGACGAGTACGTCGCCGCGCGCGAGAAGGAAGAGGAGAAGGCACAGGCCCTCCACGACGCGCAGGGGGAGGTCGTCCGCGCGTACGACGAATTGCGCGCCGCCGAGCGCGAGCTCGCCGACTGCGAGCGCGAGGCCGCGGAGCTCGAGCTCTTCGACGACGAAGAGCAGAAGGCGGCCGAGTAATGCCTCCGTTCGACGACGAGATCGACGGCACCAAGGACGCGGTCGACGACGCGGGCGACGCCGCCAAGAGCGTCGGCAAGGGCAAGCAGGACGTCGACCAAGCCGAGCAGGACGCGAAGGACGGCGATCAGGACACCGCGGACAAGGCGAGCAACGTCGGCCACGACGGCACCGACGCGCTGCGCGACGGCGACCAGGCCCTCAAGGACCTGGGGATCCTCGACAGCGGCGACACCTCGATCACCGACGTCCTGGACGACATCGACGACGGGATCGAGGACGTCTTCGGGAAGAAGCGCCCGCCGGACACGCTGCCGCCCCTCCGCTATCGCGTCTTCTTCGGCAAGAAGGACTCGCTCGCGGGCGGGCTCGAGGACATGTCGCAGAACCTCCTCGACGACGGGCTCGGCGTGGCCGACTCGCTGCTCGAGGCGGGCGCGAAGGCGATCGGCGGCATGGCGGGCAACCTCCTCGGCACCGATCCGTTCAGCTCGATCATGGAGAAGCACTCGCCCTTCGCCGAGGATCCCCTCGAGCTCGACGCCGCCGAGTCGGTCTGGAAGGTCGTGCAGGTCCGCTGCGACGAGGGGCTGAACCAGCTCTGGCGCTGCGAGCTGCTGCTCGCGACCGACGAGGTGCGCAACTCCGCGCTCGAAGACCAGAACGATCAGGAGAGCTCGGCCGGCGGCCTCGTCGATCAGGTCGCGGGACCGATCAAGAGCGTCGTCGGCATGGTCGAGCAGATCAAGGGCGTGGTCGACGGCGACCCGAACGCGCCCGCCGCGAGCTCCCCGCTCGCGAAGCGGGTCGCGGGGATCAAGGACGCCGCGGGCCGGCTCGGCGGCGCGAAGAGCCTCGGCGACGCGATCGGGGCGGTGAGCGACCTCGTGTTCGGCGCGGATCCGTCGCCGACCCCCGACGGCCCCGTCTACATCAATTGCCCGCTCGATCCCGCGAACTTCCTCGGCCAGACGCTGAGCCTGCGCCTCTCGCGCGAGTTCATGGCGCCGCCCGATCCGCAGGTGAACCCGAACGACGTGCCGGGCCACTCGTTCACCGCGCGCTACCTCACCGGCGTGGTCGTCGCGATGGACGACCTCGGGACGCGCGCGAACAAGCTCGACCCCGGGCTCGGCTCGACCGAGATCCGCACGCGGTACCTACGCCTCGTGGTGCGGCCCGAGCTCGCCAAGCTCGCGCTCCGCAGGGACCACCGCGTGTTCGTGGAGATGCACGCGATCTCGATCGTGCGCAAGGTGTTCCGGAGCGCGGGCGTGTACGGCTTCCTGCCGGACATCCCGGGCGTGGGGATGGCCACGGACGCGCTCGGCGACGTCGTGAGCAACATCCCGTTCGTCGGGAACACCATGGCCGACGCGATGAGCGGTCAGTTCATCAAGCTGATGCCGCCGCCCACGGCGAACCCCGACCTCGCCAAGGCCGGCGCGAAGCTGGCGGCCGAGGACTGGACGCAAGAGCGCGAGATGTGCGTCCAGTACGGCGAGACGGATCTCGACTTCGTGCGGCGCCTCCTCGAGGAGGAGGGCATCCACTTCACCTTCGCGTGCCGCCGCGGCTTCGAGCGCATCGTGCTCGTGCACGACCCCTCGGAGCTCGACGAGGCGCCCTCGGTCGACGGACGGCCGACCCCCTACTACTGGCCGCACTGGTCGACGCCCAGCAAGGTCGAGACGGTCGACGAGGGCCGCGAGTGGCGCAAGATCCGGCCGGCCAAGGTCACGCTGCGCGACTTCAGCCTGTCCGTGGCCGATCAGAAGGCGACCGAGCTCGTCGAGCCCTCCAGCACCTCCACCGGCGCGGTCATGATCGTCGCGCCCGAGGCGACCGTCGACTACGGCGAGCGCTACGAGTACCCGGGCAAGTACCCTTTCCAGTACATCGGCGACGACGCGATCCACTACAAAGAGTACGGGAGCGGCGAGACGGATCGGAACCTCGCGCTCCTGCGGCTCGAGGAGGAGGCGGCCAAGCACCGGCGCGTCACCCTGAAGACCAACCTCGTCGGCGCGGGCGGCGAGAGCACGATCCGGCTCCGCGGCTTCACCTTCGAGCGGAACGGGGTGCCGCAGCCGGTGACCGACGGGCCGCCGCCCGCGGACAAGCTGGTCGTCGAGCGCGTGCGCTGGGTCGGCTCCGGGCGCGACGCGTCGAGCGCGATCGCGGGCTCGAACTACCGGGTGCAGCTGAACGCGCCGGAGTACGAGAGCGAGATCACCGGCTGGTGGCTCGATCCGAACGTGCCCGCGATGACGCCGGTGCGCCCGCCGCGCCGCACCGCCAAGCCGCGCATCACCTCGCTCACCACCGCGACGGTCGTCGACTGGACCGGCGATCACGACGAGGACGAGGAGATCGAGCACGAGGATCCGACCTCGGTCCGCGTGCGCGTGCGCTTCCACTGGGACCGGCGCGGCGAGCTGCCGCTCGGGATCCTCCCGCCGATCGGCTACATCGCGCAGCGCGGCGCGAGCTGCTGGTGCCGCGTGACGCAGGCGTGGGCCGGCAACGACTTCGGCGTGCTCTTCGTCCCGCGCGTCGGGAGCGAGGTCGTGGTCGCGTTCGAGCACGGCGACCCCGACCGCCCGATCGTGGTGGGCTGCCTCTACGACGGCGAGCACCCGGTCCCGCTGCCCGGGCGCGAGGTCGCGCGCGAGGGGTTCACGCCGCCCAAGGCGGAGCCGATCCAGATGAGCACGATCCTGACGCACACCTCGCCGTGGGACGAGGACGAGGGCGTCGCGAGCGAGCTCACGTTCGACGACACCGCGAAGAGCGAGCGCGTGTTCCTCAAGGCCGGTCGCCACCTGATCGAGGAGGTGCACGGCGAGCACCAGAGCTGGGTCGGCGAGAAGCAGACCAACGAGGTCGGCCGCGATCACGGCGAGCTGATCGAGAAGCGCCAGCAGCTCACGGTGGAGAAGGACCGCCTGAAGGAGGTCGGGCGCACGCAGAAGGAGCAGATCCGCGGGACCCGCGACGTGCGGATCGGCGAGCACCAGAAGGTGACCGTCACCGGGATCCACAGCGAGTCGGTGACCGGCGTGGTGAAGCTCGTCGGCAAGGGCGACCGCACGCTGACCGTGCACGGGCAGCGCGCGACCCAGGTGGGCGACCGCGACGATCCCCAGCCGGCCCATGACCTCCACGAGGTCGACGGCAACAAGACTTGCACGATCGAGGGCGAGCTCCGGGTGCGCGCGCTCAGCCTGGCGGTCGGGCAGCCGGCGGAGGGCGACGAGGCCCCCGACTCGGTGCTCGAGAGCAACAAGGACGGCGAGCCGGGCCTCGTGGCGAAGTCGGAGCTCGGCTACGCGCTCAGCGCGGACCAGGAGGTGCGCATCGTCTCGAACGAGTCGAGCGTGGAGCTCCTCGCGAAGGAGCGGCTGACTGGGAGGTCCGAGCACTACGCGCTCGAGATCGGCAAGAGCGCGGGCGGCGGCATCGCGGTGTGGCACCCGACGCGCGTGTCCGCGCACTCGGAGCACTGCGTGCTCGTCGCGCACGGGACCGAGATCCGGCTGCGCGCGATCGACGAGGCGGACGCGCTCGCGGTGGTCTCCGCGGGCGGGGTGCTCGTGAGCGGGAAGACCGGGGTCGTCGACGCGACCAAGGAGATCCGCGACGCGAGCCCCGCGCAGACGGTGGGAGGCGGCTGAGCCATGGGACTGTTCGACGGGCTCGAGGATCCGCTGGGCGAGGTCTCGGATGCGTTGAGCGACTTCGGCGCCGACGACGAGGCCGGCGATCTCGACGCGGCGACGCGCTGGATCCAGTCGCGCATCGACGCGTCGGGGGCGATCCCGTGGCTGCGCGCGCGCTTCTTGATCGGGGCGTTCAAGCCCAACACCGTGCCGATCGATCAGGTCGACTGGGCCGACGCGATCGTGCAGGCGGGCGGGATCGGGCAGAAGCTGCTCCAGCAGGCCGGCGTGAACCCGGGCTACGCGGACCTGGGCGCGGCCGCCCTCGAGCAGGAGCTCGACAAGCGCTTCGACATCGAGAAGGACCACGAGCCGCCGATGCACTGGGTCGAGTCCATCGTCGTCGACGAGGGGCTCGACGTGCCGTGGACCGCCACGGTGGTCCTCCAGAAGCCGGACTTCGCGGCGCTCCTCGCGGCGATCGGCGGCCTGCCGAACGTCCCGCTCAGCCTCGTCGACACGGTAGGCAACGCGTTCCGGCGGGACGACGACGCCGCGGGCGAGGGCATGTTCACCGATCTCTGGGCGCTCGCCGGCACCGCGATGGCCGCGTACATGACCCCGGGCGCGCTCGCGCAGCAGGTGTGGGACACGGTCCACCCGGACCGCATCGACCTCGACCCGACGCGCGTGACCACCGACCACACCGCGCTGAGCGGGGTCCCCTTCGTCGGCAAGACCCTCGCGAGCGACTACCTCGGCGCGTTCGCGCGCGTGAGCCTCGCGCGCCGCTTCGACACCGACCAGTTCACGCTCAACGAGCGCTGGTTCAGCGGCCGGGTCACCGCCTTCGAGGACCTGGGCTACGACCCGGCGCGGCGCATCCGCCGCGTGCGCCTCACGATCCGGCCGCACCTCGCGCAGCTCGGGCTGCGCCGCCGGCACCGCACGTTCAAGAACCTGAACGCGGTCCAGATCTGTAAGCAGCTCCTCACCGAGCACGGCCTCTACCTCCAGGACTCGACCAAGGACGCGACGGGCACCGCGCTGCGCCTCGTCCCCGGCGGCCGCGAGCTCTTCGGTCCGCTCGGCGTGCCCGACGCGGCGACCGCCGCGATCGGCAAGCTCTCGGGGATCGATCCGTTCGGGGTCGGCGAGAAGGTCTCGAGCGCGGTCAACGACGTGCTCGAGCAGCCCATCGAGGACTGGCGCCCCCAGCGCGAGTACTGCGTGCAGTACGGCGAGACCGACCTCGAGCTCTTCGAGCGCCTGCTCGCCGAGGAGGGGCTCAGCTACTTCTTCGAGTCGCGCGAGCGCCTCGAGACCCTGGTGATCTGCGAGGACCCGCGCCTCGCCGGCAAGAAGGTGCTCACCGCGGGGCGGCTCCCGCTCCTCGGGGACACGGGCCCGAGCACGGTCGCGAACGCGTTCAGCGAGCGCGCGTGGAACGTGTCGGTCGAGCGCGCGCCGGTGCCCTCGGGCGTGACGCTGCGCGACCGCACGTACACGCGGCCGTACGACCCGACGGATCTGAAGGCGGGCGAGTCGCTCGATCTCCTGAGCCCCTCGAACCTCTCGTCGGTCACGACGCTGGGCGGCCTCGAGCAGCTGGCCAACCAGGCCGTCGGGCTCGCGGGCGAGCTCGCCGGCGCGAAGGGCACCGAGGACTACGCGGGGCCCGAGGCGCAGTGGTTCGAGTGGCCCGCCGGGCTCGAGTATCCGGTCGCCGAGGACCCCGAGGATCCCTTCGGCTACTCGATGTACGACGGCCCGCCGATGGCGCAGCTCCGCCTCGAGGGCTTCCGCGCGCGCGGCGCGATCGCGCGCGGGACGAGCGAGTGCGCGCCGCTCGCCCCCGGCGCGAACGTGAACCTCCGATACGCGGCCTTCGACGTGCTGCACCCGCCGGTGCAGAAGCCGCAACGTTTCTTGATCACTCGAGTCCGGCACTTCGCGGGGATGCGACCGCAGACGCTCCCGACGGGGGGCACGACGCCGCCGCCCCCGCCGCCGCAGCGCTACGAGATGAACTACCAGAACCAATTCGAGGCGCAGAACGTGGCCCTGCCGTACCGGCCCGCGCCGCCCCCGCCCAAGCCTCGGATCCGCGGCGTGCACACCGCGATCGTGATCGACACGCAGCGCGTCGAGGATCCGACCGAGACCGAGGAGGTGACCGTCCCCGCGAAGCAGTCGGCGTGGCGCGTGCGCGTGCGCATGCCGTGGGAGCGCGTGGGCGAGGCGTTCGTCGGGAGCGACGGCGACGAGCTCCACGCGGCGGCGACCGCGGAGGAGGGCTCGCGGTGGCTCCGCTTCGCGCAGCCGTTCAGCGGCGCGGGCTTCGGCTGGCTCACCGTCCCGCGCGTCGGGATGGAGGTCGTCATCGGCTACGAGGAGGGCGACCCCGACCGGCCCACCGTGCTCGGCGCGCTCTACTCGGACGCCTACGACCGGCAGACCGGGGCGCGGCACGCCTCGAGCGTCAAGCCCGCCGACACCGCGAGTGGTCGGATCGACTTCCCCGCGCGGATGCAGGACTCGGGCTTCACGAGCCGCACCTGGCCGCAGAAGGAGGTCGGCGCGGACGCGCGCGGGAATCGCCTCCGCTTCGACGACTCCGCGGGCGACGACGAGCTCGGGCACGGCCGCGTCGACGTCTACGCGCAGCACGACTACGCGAAGGAGGTCGGCAAGAAGTCCGAGGAGGAGAAGCTCGGCGATCAGGTCACCACGGTCCTCCACGATCAGATCAACGACGTGGGCATGGATCAGATCGAGACGGTCCACGGCAACCAGGTCCTGCTCGCGCGTCACCCCTCGGAGGGCGCGACGGACTGGGGCCGCGAGGTCGACATCCTCGGCAAGGAGGAGATCAAGGTCGGCTTCGGCGAGGCGCCGCCCGCGGAGGAGGAAGCGGACGAGGAGGGCGCCGCGGAGGAGAAGCGCGACGTCATGTGCGACGTGATCACCGAGGACGACACCCTCGACGTCGCGCTCTCGCGCGAGCTCCACACCGCCGGCGGCGAGACGATCCTCATCGACGGCGAGGGCGCGACGGCGGAGATCCCCGGGCGGATGCTCGACGTCGCGAAGGGAAATTCCAAGGTCGAGATCGACGACGACGACGTCTTCGAGGTGACCGGCGATCGGCGCGTGAAGGCCAAGGGCAGCTACACGCTCCGCGCGAAGAAGATCGACATGAAGACGGTGACCCCGCGGGCCGGCGATCGGCCCGGCGGGGGCGAGGAGAACGGCGGGCTCGTCCTCGGCGAGGACGGCGCGTCGCTCACCACCAAGGGCGACGCGAGCCTGAAGACCGGGCACTTCACCGCGGAGAGCCGGACCGGGCGCGTGCTCGTCAAGGCCGCGACGCGGATCACGATCCACGACGGGAGCGGCCAGGGGAACCGCTTCGTCCTCGACGCCGCGAAGAAGACCATCGTGGTGCGCGCGGCGACGAGCTCGACGCTCTCGTTCGGCCTCGACGCGGCGAAGCTCGAGATGGCCGAGGACGGCATCGAGCTCGCGGCGACGCCGTCCAAGTGGACGATCGGCCTCGAGCCGATCGGCGCGACGAGCAAGATGGAGGGGCCGGACGTGACGTTCGAGGCGACCGACGAGATCTGGCTGCACGCGCCCTCGATCTACTTCGGAGACGAGTGATCCCATGGAGAGCCACCACCGCCCGATCCGAGAGCTCGCCGAGGCGCTGCGCGCCTTCGTGGGGCCCGCGCGCGGGCAGCTCTTCTGCGTGACCGCCGACGCGAGCCTGTGGGACGCGGCGGTCGAGGTCGCGATGAGCTTCGAGCACCACGCCGACAACCCGAGCCCGTTCTTCCGGCTCGACGCGCCGTACGCCGCCGACGGCTCGTGCTGGGACGCGCGCGCCCGGGCGGTGCTGGCGGCCGCGGC
>JAYRVK010000626.1:0-8515 GCA_041918555.1 Sandaracinaceae bacterium | reverse complement strand
TTCCAGGACACCGACCCCGTGCAGGCCGAGATCCTCGCGATGCTCGCGTCCGACGGGCCGATCCCCGCCGCGGGCGCGCTGGCCGAGGGCGCGCCGCCGCCGGTGCCCGGCAAGCTGTTCGTGGTCGGCGATCCCAAGCAGGCGATCTACGGGTTCCGGCGCGCGGACGTCGCGCTGTACGAGCGGCTCAAGGCGCGCTGGACCGCGCAGGGCGTGGAGCTCCTCACGCTCTCGACGAGCTTCCGCGCGCGCCCCGCGATCCAGCGCGCGATCAACACGGGCTTCGCGCCGCTCATGACGGGGCCGAGCGACGGATCGCAGGCGTCGTACGTGCCGCTCGCGCGGCATCGCCCCGATCCCGACGGGCGGCCGGCGGTGATCGCGCTCCCGGTGCCGCGGCCGTACGGCGACTACGGGAAGCCGTCGGGCCCGCGGATCCGCGAGTCCACCGCGGACGCGGTCGCGGCGTTCGTGGAGTGGCTGACGACGAGCGGCTGGACGCTCGAGGACCGCGAGACCGGCGCGCCGCGGCCGTTCGAGTCGCGCGACGTGCTCCTGCTCTTCCGCAACACGACGAGCTTCGGCGAGAGCCTGGTCGAGCCCTACGCGCTCGCCCTCGAGGCGCGCGGGATCGCGCACGTCGTGCTGGGCGGCCGCTCGTTCCGGGATCGCGAGGAGGTGCTCGCGATCGCCAACGCGATCCGGGCGATCGAGCGGCCCGACGACGCGCTGTCGGTCTACGCGACGCTCCGCGGCCCGTTCTTCGGCCTCGCGGACGACGCGCTCCTCGTGCACCGCGAAGAGGTCGGGCCGCTCCACCCGCTCGCCCCGCTCGGCGAGGCGCTCTTCGACGAGGCGCGCCGGCCGGTCGCGGAGGCGCTCGATCTCTTGCGCGAGCTGCACCTCCACCGGAACCGCCAGCCGATCGCGGACACCCTCACCCGCCTGCTCGATCTCACGCGCGCGCACGCGGGCATCGCGAACTGGCCGAACGGCGAGCAGGCCCTCGCGAACCTCCTGCGCGTGGTCGAGCTCGCGGCGCGCTTCGAGGCGTCGGGCGGCGCGAGCTTCCGCGCGTTCGCGGAGCGGCTCGAGGAGCGCATCGAGAGCGGGCGCGGCGTCGACGCGCCGGTCGTCGAGGACCGCGAGGAGGGCGTGCGCGTGATGACCGTGCACTCGGCCAAGGGGCTCGAGGCGCCGGTCGTCGTGCTCTGCGATCCCACGCTGAGCCGGACGCGGCAGAGCCTCTGGCGCTCGGCGTTCGTCGACTCCGAGCGGCGGCTCCACGCGGCGACGATCGCGGGCTGCACGCCGCTCGAGCTGCGCGAGCGCGCCGACGAGGTGTTCCAGAAGGAAGAAGCCGAAGAGGTGAGGCTCGCGTACGTGGCGGCGACGCGCGCGCGCGAGCTGCTGGTCGTGCCCTGCGTCGGGGACGAGCCGGTCGAGGGCTGGCTCGATCCGCTCCACCGCGCGCTCTACCCCACGTCCGCGCGCGCGCGCCGCGAGGCCGGGCCCGCGCCGGGCTGCCCGCCGTTCGGCGACGACAGCGTGCTCGAGCGGCCGCCCAAGGCGAACCGCGACGCGTCGCGCTCCGTCGCGCCGGGGCTGCACGTCGTGCACGACGGCGAGGTGGTGTGGTGGGATCCGTTCGCGCTCTCGCTCGGGCGGGTGGCGCCGGGGGGCCTGCGGCGCTTCTCGCTCCTCGCGCCGGGCGAGGACGGGGACGCGCGGATCGAGGCGCACCACGCCTGGGTCGAGGGGCGCGCGGCGCTGCGCGCGCGCGGCGCGGCGCCGAGCTGGCGCGTCTCGCCGGTGACCGCGGTGGCGCACGCGACGGAGGCGACCGCGCACGCGCCCCGGATCGAGGCGACCGACGCGCCGCGCGCGGGGCGCCCGTCGGGCAAGCGCTTCGGGACGCTCGTGCACGAGGTCCTCGCGGAGTGCGCGCTCGACGCGTCCGAGGCCGCGGTGCGCGCGATCGCGCGGCTCGCGGGCCGGCTCCTCGACGCGCCCGAGGACGAGATCGAGGCGGCCGCGGTCGCCGCGCTCGCCGCGCTCGCGCACCCGCGCCTCGCCGCGGCGCGCGCCGCGGAGGAGCTCCGGCGCGAGTGCCCGATCACGGTGCCGCTCGACGACGGGACGAGCGCCGAGGGGGTGATCGATCTCGCGTACCGGACGGAGCGCGGGTGGGTCGTGCTCGACTACAAGAGCGATCGCGATCTCGGCGAGGAGGGCAAGGTGGCGTACGCGGTACAGCTCGAGCTCTACGCGCGCGCGGTCGCGGCGGCCACCGGCGAGGCGGTCGAGACGGTGCTGCTCTACGTGTGACGGTCTCGTCCGTCCGCGCGAACGCCGCCGGACGGAGGTCGCGATCGCGGTGCGGCCTCTGCGTCCGCGGTCCTGGGCCGTCCCGGAGACGCCGAGAGGTGGGAAGAAGAGAAGGGTAGAAGGGGGTGACTTCGATCGAGCGCGCCCCGCGCCCCAGCTCTCGTGAGCGGTCGGCCCCCTTCTACCCTTCTGGCCTTCCCGTCTTTCGGCACTCGTTCCCTGGGCACCCGACCTGGTCGCGCGCATCGCGGCGGCGCAGCGAAGCTCGGGCCTCTCCTCGCGGAGCCTGCTAGGCCAGCCCGGTGCGAGCCATTCCGGTGCTGATCGCGTCCCTCCTCCTCCTCGCGTGCGGTCGGGACGCCCTCGATCCCTCCCCGCGCTTCACCCCGCCGCCCGCGTCCGACGCCGGCGTCGCCGCGCGCGACGCGGGGCGGCCGACGATGCGGCCGGACGGCGGACGGCCCGACGCGGGCGCGCCCGATACGGACCTCGCGCGCGCGCTCGCGTGCGACCTCGACGCGGACGCGGCGCTGCGCGCGGTGACGCGCTTCGTCGCGTGCGATCCCGCGGCGGAGCGCTCGACCGTCGTCGCGATCATGGAGGCGTGGGAGGCGGGCCTGCTCGCGCGCGTGGAGGAGAGCGGCGGCCTCGTCGAGGGCCTCGCCGCGGATCTCGGGTGCGAGGTCTGGGGCTGCGTAGCCGCCGCCGCGAGCTGCGACGCGTACGGCGCGTGCCTCGAGGCGGCGCGGCGCCCGATGCCCTGCGAGCCGTTCACCACGCTCTGCGCGGGCGACACGCTGATGGTGTGCGGGTCGGACGGCGCGGAGGCGCGCACGCTCGTCGACTGCGCGCGCTTCGACGCGATCTGTCAGGACGGCGCGTGCCAGATCGGCGAGTGCCGCTTCGGGCGCGACTACTACCACCTCGGCTGCGACGCGGACGCGAACGCGCTCGTGCTCTGCGACGGAGCGCGCCGCGTCGACTGCGACGACGTGCTCCCGGGCAGCCGCTGCGCCTCGTTCCACATCGGCGGCGAGGTGCCGACCCAGTGGTGCAGCCCGACCGGCGGCAGCGCCGCGGGCGCCTACCCGCGCGAGGTCGACTCGTGCGCGGGCGGGGTCTTCACGTTCGAGAGCGTGAGCGGCGTGACCTACTCGCTCGACTGCCGCGCCGAGGGCTACCGCAACTGCACCGTGCGCGGCTGCCGCGCTTGACAGCGCGCGCGCGCCCCCGCAACCTGGCTTCCGTACGCAGCGTGATGGCGGTGGAGTCCGCCGACACCCGCGGCCCCTCGCGGCCGCCAATGACTCCTACGATGTCGCCCCCACCCCGGGCGCCGTAGGACCTCCCGTGAGACCTCCGGCGCCGAGAGCCAGGAGAGTCCACGTGAGCACCCTCGACTCCCACAACGTCTCGCCCGGAGCGCGCTCGTGACGAGCCGCGCGCACCTCGCGGCCCTCGGCCAGTGGGTCCTCCTCGGCTCGCTCGTCGGCGTGCTCTGTGGCGCGGCGTCCGCGCTGTTCCTCTGGCTCCTCGACGAGGCCACGCGCCTCCGCGGCGAGCACGAGGTCCTCGTCTACACGCTGCCGGTCGCGGGCCTCGCGATCGGCTGGATCTACGAGCGCTTCGGCCAGCCGATCAAGGCCGGCAACAACCTCGTGATCGACACGATCCACGACGAGGGCCCGGAGATCCCGCTGCGCATGGCGCCGATGGTCCTGATCGGCACCGTGCTCACGCACCTCTTCGGCGGCAGCGCGGGCCGCGAGGGCACCGCCGTGCAGATGGGCGCGAGCCTCACGGACTGGGTCTCGCACCGCCTGCGGGTGAGCAAGTCGGTGCGTCAGGCGCTCTTGGCGGCGGGCGTCGCCGCGGGCTTCGGCTCGGTGTTCGGGACCCCGATCGCCGGTGCGGTGTTCGGCCTCGAGTTCATCGTGCTCGGCCGGCTCGAGTACCGCGCGCTCCTCCCCGCGCTCGTCGCCTCGCTCGTCGGCGACCTCACGACGCGCGCGCTCGGCATCGTGCACACGCCCTACCCGACGCTCGATCCCGTGCCGCTGACCCCGCTGCTCCTCGGGGAGTGGCTGCTCTTCGCGGCGGCGGTGGCCGTGGTGACGACGGTGTTCATCGAGCTCACGCACGGCCTCAAGAAGCTCGGGGAGAAGCACGTCCCGCGGATGCCGGTGCGCCTGTTCCTCGGGGGCCTGATCGTGGTGGTCCTCTGGAAGCTCGTCGGCACCAGCGACTACCTCGGCCTCGGCGTCCCGATGATCGTGCGCGCGTTCGAGGACCCGAGCTTCCCGGTCTACGCGTTCGCGCTGAAGCTCGTGTTCACCGCCGTCACCCTCGGCGCGGGGTTCCTCGGCGGCGAGGTGACGCCGCTCTTCTTCATCGGCGCCGCGCTCGGGAGCGTGCTCGCGCGCCTGCTCGGCATCCCGATCGAGCTCGGCGCGGGCGTGGGGCTCGCCGCGGTCTTCGCGGCCTCGTCGAACACGCCCCTCGCGCTCTCGATCATGGCGATGGAGCTCCTGGGCGCGTCGGCGTTCCCGCACGTGGTGATCGTGTGCGTCGTCGCGTACCTCCTCACGGGGCACCGCAGCATCTATCCGGCGCAACGTCTCTTGCTCGGGAAGGGCGGCGCGCCGCTCCCCGGCCCGACGCGGCTGCGCGATCTGCCGCCGCCGGATCCGCCTACCGATCGCGGCGCGGACGGGGGGTGAGGCCGAGCGCGCGGATCGCCGCGAGGTCGGGCTCGCTCACCTCGGCGGTCGCGCCGCAGCGGTCGACGGTGAAGCCCGCGCCCGCGGGCTGGAGGAACAGGAGGTAGCGCCGCCCCTCGTTCGCGGCCTCGGCCCACGGCCAGCGCCCGCGGCCCTGCCGCGCGCCGAGGTGCACGACCGCGGGCGCGGCGTCGCCCTTCCACACGGTCTCGACGCGGAATTCGGCGCTCTCGCCCGCGCGCACGAGCACCGCCTCGACGACGAACGCGCTCCGCTCGACCTCCTGGCGGAGCGAGGGCGGCGCGCACCGCGCCTCGGCGCGCGGCGCGAGCGCGAGCACCGCGAGGGCGAGCAGAGGGGCCGCGAGGCGCGCGTGCACGGCGCTCACTTCTTCTTCGCGAAGAGCGCGAGGAAGCGCGCGAGGATCCCCGGGTTGAAGTCGACGGGCCCCATCGCGTCGAGCTCCTTCTGCGCGGCCTCGCGCTCCGCCGCGATGAGCGGCTTCAGCTTCTGGCCGATGCGCATCACCGTCTCGGCCTCGCCCTTGTCGAGCCACACCGACTTGCAGTGCCCGCAGCGATCGATCTCGACGCGCTCGCTCTCGTACGCGAGCTCGATCAGGTCCATGTGCCCGTCGCACCGCGCGCAGTGGATCGGCGCCTCCTTCACGGAGCGCGTGGCCTCGGGCCGATCCCAATACGACGGATCCGCGTGCAGCCCGAGCGCCGCGAACATCTCGCCGTGATCGAAGAAGCGCCCGCCGCACTTCGGACACTCGTCGAGCGTCGCCTCCTCCACCTCGACGAGCCGCATCCGCGTGTGATCGCGCGGGCAGTCGAGCTCCTGGCGCGTGGTGTCGACCTTGCTGGATCCCGTGCTCATCGTGGCCCCCTTTCGCTGGACCGCGAGGATACTACGGCGCGAGCGCTCGAGGACGGCGCATGCTCGCCCGGCATGACCGAGGCCCTCGCCGTCGCCGACGCGCGCGGCTCGCTCGCGCGGCGCGCGGTCGAGCTGATCAAGATCGCGCGGCCCGGGTTCTGGCCGACGCAGCTCTGGTTCTTCCTGCTGCCGCTCGGGCTGCGCGACATGTTCGGCTCGGTCGCGTTCTGGCTCGGCTGCGTCTACGTGTGCTTCCCCCTCGGGCTCCTGTCGTACGGCTGGAACGATCTCGGCGACGTCGAGTCCGACGCGCTCAACCCGCGCAAGGACAGCTGGCTCTTCGGCGCGCGCCCGGACGCGTGGATGCGGCGCCGGCTGCCGCTCGTCATCGCGCTCGTGCAGCTCCCGTTCGCGATCGCGTTCGTCGCGCTCGCCGGCCCGAAGATGCTGCTGTGCCTGGGCGCGATCGTGCTCGCGAACGCCGCCTACAACGCGCCGCGCTTCGGCTGCAAGCACTGGGCGGGGCTCGATCTCGCGAGCCAGGTCGGCTACCTGCTGGTGTTCGTGCTCGCGAGCTGGCTCTGCGACGTCCCGCAGCTCAGCGCGCCCGTGATGGTCTTCTGCGCGCTCTTCGCGATGCAGAGCCACCTCTTCGGGCAGCTCATGGACCTCGAGGAGGATCGCGCGGCGGGCCGGCGGAGCACCGCGATCCTGCTCGGCGTGCGCCCCGCGAAGCTCCTCGTCGCGGCGATCATGATCGTCGAGGCGCTGATCGCGCACGCGTTCCTGCGCGGCGGCTTCGTCGCGCCGTTCATGGGCGCGGGCGCCGCGTTCTTCGTCGGCGACGCGCTCATCGGCCCGCCGCGCTACCCGGTGTGGTTCACCAAGCTCTTCTTCGTCGGCTGGAACGTCGTGGTCCTCGCGACGATGCACTTCGTGTGGCGCTACGGCGTCTTCCTCGTCGAGTGAGCGATTCGTCGATTTCTTGCGCGCTGCACCGCGCGCATGATGGGAATCCCCGCATGCAGCGACCGAGCACCGAGGGGGGACGCGAGGCCGAGGCGACGCGGCCCGTGCGCACCGTGTTCTTGAGGCGCGGAGCGTCGACGACGCTCCATCACCACGACGAGCCGACGGCGTGGACGCAGGTCGTCTGCGGCCAGATCCTCGACGAGCGCTGGCACCGCGCGCCGAGCGGTCAGCTCGTCCACGAGCGGCGCGTGCTGCGCGAGGACCAGGCGCTCGCCGCGCCCGCCGCGTCGCTCCACCGCGTGCGCGCGCTCGACGACACCGCGTTCGTGACCACGTGCGCCGACGACTGCGGCTGCGCGCGCGTGGCCGCGTCCGCCGAGGCGCGCGCCGCGCGCTGGACGATCGCCCACGATCGCAGCGACGCGGTCACCGCGGTGGGCGCGCCGGGCGAAGCGGGCTGAGCTCAGGTCTGCTCGGCGAGGTAGAGCTCGAGCCCGATCTCGCCGATCGCGTGGAGCTGCGCCTCGAGCCAGTCGATGTGGTCGTCCTCGGTGTCGCGCAGGAGGTCCTCGAGGATCCTCCGCGAGACCGCGTCCCCCTTGTCCTCGCAGAGCCGGATGCCCGCGTTGAGCATCGCCGCGACCTCGAGCTCGTAGGCGAGCGAGGCCTCGAGGATCGCGCGCGGCTCCTTCGGCGTGGCCTTCGGCGCGCGCGCGAGCACGTTCGGCTCGCCGTCGAGGAGGAGGATCCGCTCGACCACGCGCTTGGCGTGGAGGAGCTCGTCGTCCGCCTCGTGGGCGAGCCGCGCGTGGAGCTTCACGTAGCCCTGCCGCTGCAGCTGCCGCGAGAAGTAGAGGTAGAGGTCCGCCGAGGTCAGCTCGTGCACGAGCAGACCGTCGAGCATGCGGATGACGTCGGGATCGCCCTTCATGGGGCGGCACCATAGCGCGGCCTCGCGGTCGTATGCTCGATGCGTTGACGGAGCGATCGGTCGAACGGCGAGCCTGGCTCACGCGGAACGTCTTCTGGCTCGGCCTGGTGAGCCTCCTGACGGACGCGTCGAGCGAGATGATCGTCCCGCTCCTCCCGGCGTTCATCACCACGGTCCTCGGCGGCGGCGCGATCGCGCTCGGTGGCATCGAGGGCGCGGCCGAAGCGATCGCGAGCGTGATGAAGCTCGTCTCGGGTCGCTGGACGGACCGCGTCGGTCGCCAGCGCCCGTTCCTGCTCGCCGGCTACGGCCTCTCGAGCCTCGCGCGCCCGCTCGTCGCGCTCGCGCTCAGCCCCTGGCACGTGCTCGTCGTGCGCCTCCTCGATCGCACGGGCAAGGGCGTGCGCTCGAGCCCTCGGGACGCGCTCCTCGCGGCGTCGGTCGACGAGTCGTCGCGCGGCGTCGCGTTCGGCTTCCATCGCGCGATGGATCACACGGGCGCGGTGCTCGGCCCCCTCTTCGCGCTCGCGCTCCTCTACTGGGTCACCGAGGACCTGCGCACGATCTTCTGGCTCGCGCTGATCCCGGGCGCGCTCGCGGTGCTCGCGATCCTGGTGGGCGTGCGCGGGGGGCCCGCCCCGCTGGCGCGCGCGCCCCCGCCGCCCGACCCCACGGGCGCGGC
>JAYRVK010000625.1:0-3580 GCA_041918555.1 Sandaracinaceae bacterium | reverse complement strand
TCGGTCCCGTACGGCGTGACCGCCCACGCGTTCGACGCGTCGCCCGTGACGGCCGGAGCGCTCGACGGCGCGCCGAGGACCGCGGCGAGCGGGCCCTCGAGGCGCACGCGCGCGCGCAGCTCCGCGTAGGGGACCTCGATCGCGATCGTGTCCTGGACCTCGATCTGCGGATAGAACAGCGGGTGCCGGTAGATCACGTGCGCGGCGGCCGGCCCGAGGACGACGACGGCGCGCGAGCCCGAGCAGCCCTCGGGACCGAACGGGTAGGACTCGGCGGCCGGCGTCGCGTCGATCCGGCGCTGCTCGACGAGGCAGCGGTCGCGCGCGATCGCGCCGAGGTCCGTCCCCTCCGCGAAGAGGTCCGCGAGCTCGACGGGCCGGAGGTGTCCGTCCTCGATCGCCACGTGCACGGCGAACGCCTCGCCGACGATCCCGCCGCGCACCTCGCTGACGTACGAGCACGTGGCGGACACGAGGCGCGCGTGCGCGAGCCGCACGCGGCAGGACCCGCCGTAGTGGAGCAGCGTCTCGTCGGCGAGCGCGCGGAGCAGCGCGTTCAGCGGGGCGCGGACCGCCTCGTCGGGGTGCTCCACGAGCTCGTAGGTGACGTGACCCCAGCGATCCCCGATCCGCGCCGCGCGCGTCGGGATCGGCTCGGGCGTCGGCAGCGGATCGGGCAGCCCCGCCGTCGCGACGGGGGGCGGCTCCTCGGGCGCGGGCGCGGGCTCGGCCTGTCGCTCCTCGCCGCCGGTCGGCGCGGGCGGCGGCGCCGGCGCGGGCGCCGCCTCGCCCGAGCAGGCGGCGAGCAGGAGCGCGAGGGCGCGCGCGCGGGCCATCGCGTACCAGTCTAGCGGATTGCGCCCTGCCGCGGGTGGCCCGATGCTCTCCCTCAGCCGCGAGGCCGCCCTCGACGGGCGCGTCCGCGTGCAGTGCCCGATGACGCTGACCAAGCGGATCACCCGCGAGGCGGGGCGCTTCGTCGATCGAAACCCGCGCCTCGCCGTGAGGGGGCTCTTCGCCACCGTCGGCGTGACGATCGCGGGCCTCGCGGGCGCGATCGTGACCTTGGTCCTCTAGACATCGCAGGCGGCGTCGAGGACCACGCCGCCCAGGAAGATCGACGCCTCGAGCGAGCCGCCGCCGTTGGTCAGCGTGGCGAGGACGAGGATGCGCCGGCGCTCGCCGCTCGGCGCCATGCCCTCGGAGACCTCGAGGCGCACGTCGACGACCTCGCCGGTCTGCACCGGATACACCGCCACCGGCTCGAAGCGCTCGTCGAAGACCACGATCTCGATCTCGGGGAGGCCCGCGCACGAGCGGCGCGCGAGGGCGAGCGCGAAGCCTTCCGTCCTCCCGTCGGGCGCGGTCAACGGCACCGCGCTCAGGAGATCGGCGGAGCGCCCGAGCGCGACGGTGCGGAGCGGGTCGTCGGACACCGAGCAGCGGTCGGCGTCACAGGTCGCGGAGCGGATCGCGAGGTCGCCCCCGGCCGGGTACGCGAGCGCGTAGCGATCGTCCTCGAGGTGCACGAACGCGAAGCGGCCGGTGCGGTCCTCGAGCGACACCGGCTGCGGCGCGTCCCCCGTGGCCTCGACGCACGGGAGGGGGCGGGCGTTGCCTTCGGGCTGCGAGTCGAAGAGGAGCAGGTCGCCGCCGCGCGACGGGCCGATCGCGGTCCATCGCCCGGTCGTCCCGAGGACGGTCAGCCCGGCCGCGCCGATGGAGAATGACAAGTCTCGTTGCGTGAGCGCGGTCTCGCACGCGGCGCTCCAGCTCACCGAGGTGAGGTCGATCCCGCCCTCCGGAAGCGTGACCCACACCTGGCGCTGGTCGGCGCCGGTCCCCGTGAACGCGGGCTCCGCGATCGGCTCGACGACCGAGAAGATGCGCCCGCAGCTCTCCGCGAAGGGCTCGGCGCCGGAGAACGCCGACCCACACATCTGGTCCTCGCCCGTCTCGTCGTAGACGGTGATGCGCACCTCGGCATCGACCGGACGCGGCCCGAGCCCGACGGCGTAGGGGTTGGTGAGCGCCCACGTCGCTGGCACGTCCTCGCGGAGCGGCACCCCGCCGAAGTCGTCCAGCGCGAAGCTCACGCGCCGCACGCGCACGGCGCCGGTGTCCGCGCGTACCGCGGCGACCACGTGCGCATGGGTCGCGTCGACCGCGAGCGCGAAGCGATTGCCGATCACGTCGGTGGGCGCGCCGGCGCCGATGTCGACGTCCGTCAGCGTGAGCACGCCGGGTACGCAGAGCTCGCAGCTCACCCCGCGGCACGTCGCGGTGCCGAAGGGCCCGCACTCGCTCTCGCGCACGCACGAGGGCGGGAACGGAACCGCCGCCAGATCCTCGCAGCTCGTCCCGCCATCCGGGGGAGCCCCGCCGTCGCCGTCGGCGCAGATCCCGCCAGCGCACGTGCGCCCGCCCCCGCAGACGCGCGCGTCGGTCCAGCTCGGATCCGCGAGCTGGACGCGGATCGTCGTCGCCTCGCCGAGCACGAACGGCGCGCACCCGAAGAGCCGCGGCGCGCAGTCCTCCTCGCGCACGAGCGCGGCGAGCGCGTAAGCCCCGGGATCGAGCGCGCCGAGCGCGCCGAGCATCCCCTCGACGCCGCGCGCGCGCACCCGCGGCGGGGTCGCGAGCGCGTCGAGGACCACGTCGTCCACGTCGGGGCACGTCGCGCCGTCGAAGAGGAACAGCTCGTACGGGCGACCGGTGGGGAAGTCCGATGGGACCGCGAGCTGGATCGCGATCGGCGTCTCGCGCGTGCACCCGAGCGCCGCGATGGAGAGGCCGATGGCGAGGACCGAGGTGCGCACGTCGCACGCGGATGGTACCCCGACGCGCCAAGGCCGGGTCGGGTAGGATGCGGCCCACGATGGACACCGACGACGATCGCCGCGAGGCTCCGCGCGAGCGCGCCTCGATCGTCGCCGAGCTCCGCATCGGGGACTCGGCGCCGACCCTCGGCGTGATGCTCGACGCGTCCGAGCGCGGGGTCTCGCTGGTGACGGCCTCGCGCGTCGAGGTCGGCCAGCGCGTCGCGCTCGGCCTGCAGGTCGCGGGCGAGGTCCGGATCGACGTCGAGGGGACCATCGCGCGCGTCGAGCCGCACGAGCGGCCGAGCCGCTGGCGCTTCCGCGTCGGCGTCGCGCTCGACGCGCCCCACCCCGAGCTCGCGCTGCGCGCGGCCGCGATCCGGGAGCGGCTCGCCCGTGGCTGAGCTGCCGAACGACGCGGACGCCGCGCAGGCCGCCCTGTGGAACGAGGCGGGGGGCCGCGCGTGGACGCTGCTCCAGCACCGGCTCGATCGCCAGCTCGCGCCGATCACCCGCGTGCTCTTCGAGGCCGCCGCGCTGAGCGCGGGGGAGCGGGTGCTCGACGTGGGGTGCGGCTGCGGCGAGACCACGCTCCGCGCGGCCGACGCCGTGGGACCCGACGGACACGCGGTCGGCGTCGACGTGTCGGAGCCGATGCTCGCGCGCGCCCGCGAGCGCGGCGAGGGCCGCGCGAACCTGACCCTTCGCCTCGGCAACGCGGCCGTGCAGCGACACCCCGAGGCCCCGTTCGACGCGCTGAT
>JAYRVK010000624.1:0-1595 GCA_041918555.1 Sandaracinaceae bacterium | reverse complement strand
CCGATCGACCGCGCGCTCGCGAGCGACGGGGGGGACGCGCTCGAGGCGCGCGTGGCGTGCCTCCGCGAGCTGTTCGAAGAGACGGGGATCCTCCTCGCGCACGGCGCCGAGCACCTCGACCCCGAGCTCGAAGGGGAGCTGCGCGACGCGCTGCTCGACGGCGACCGACACGCGCCCGCGCGCTTCGCGAGCGCCGGCCTGCGGCTCCGCACCGCCGAGCTCGAGCCGATCGGGCGCTGGATCACGCCCGACTTCGTGCCCGATCGCTACGACACGCGCTTCTTCGCGGTCCGCGTGCGCCAGCGCGTCGCCCCGAGCGTCGATCTGCGCGAGCTCGAGGCGGCCGAGTGGGTCGAGGCGCCGGAGGCCCTCGCGCGCTTTTCGAGAGGGGAAGTCTTCTTGACGCCGCCGCTCCTCGCGCTGCTGCGCCACCTCGCGACGGGCACGCTCGACGCGCCGATGCTCGCCTCGTCGTACGGCGCGGGCGGCGAGCCGGCCCAGCGGTGGGAGGTCGTGCCCGGCATCCAGGCCCTCCCGTTCCTGACCCCTACGCTCCCGCCCGCCACCCACACGAACAGCTACCTGGTGGGCAGCGGAGAGGCGCTCCTGGTGGAGCCGGCCACGCCCCACGGCGCGGAGCGCGAGCGGCTGCTGCGCTGGCTCGAGGAGGCGAGGCGGGACGGCATCCGCCCGATCGCGATCTTCGCGACGCACCATCACGTCGATCACGTCGGCGCGGCACGCGCGCTGATCGAACGGCTCGGGCTGCCGCTCTGGGCGCACCGCGAGACCGCCGCGCGGCTCGACGCACCCGTGAGCCGCTTCGTCGAGCACGACGAGCGCCTGTGCCTCGCCGGGCCCGTGCCGATGACGCTGCGCGCGGTGCACACGCCGGGACACGCGCCCGGCCACCTCTGCCTCCTCGACGAGGCGAGCCGCGCGCTCATCGCGGGCGACATGGTGGCGTCGGAGGGCACGATCCTGGTCGAGACGACGGACGGAGACATGGCGCTCTACCTGGAGTCGCTCGCCGGGATGAAGGCCCTGCGGCCGTCGGTGTTGCTGCCGGCGCACGGCATGCCGGTGCGCGAGGCGGACGCGCTCCTCGATCGCTACGTCGCGCACCGGCTCGAGCGCGAGACCAAGGTGCTCGCGGCGCTCCGCGGTCACGGCGGCGCGGCCGGGCCGATGGATCTCGTGCCGGTGGCATACGCGGACGCGCCGCCGGTCGTGTGGCCCCTCGCCGCGCTCTCTCTCGAGGCCCACCTCGTCAAGCTCGCGCGCGACGGCCTCGCGCGGCGGACCGACGCGGGCTGGCTCCCCTCACTCCTCGGGTAGCCACACCTCGCGGGGCACATGCAGCGTCGCCTCCCTCGCGCCGCGGCGGAGGTGGATGACGGCGCCGACGTTCGGCGCACCACGCAGCAGCCGGCGCGCGTCCTCGAGGTCGGTGGGCGCCGCGCCGTCGATCGCGAGGAGGTGGTCCCCCGGGCGCAGCCCGCTCCGCGCCGCGTGGCTGTCCGGCGCGACCGTCCGCACGCGCGCGTGATCGCCGGACCAGCTCACCTCGACCGCCACGCCGCGCCGTCGCCCTT
>JAYRVK010000623.1:0-4581 GCA_041918555.1 Sandaracinaceae bacterium | reverse complement strand
CGCCGCGCCGCGCCGGCCGGCCTCGTACGGCTCCGCGAGGCTCTTCGCCATCAGGCCCTCGTGCCCCGCGCCGACCACCTCGTCGAAGAAGCGCACCGCTCTGTCCGCGTCGTCGGTGACGATGCGCGTCACGCGGTGCGCCGCCCCGATCACCGCGTCGAGCGCCTCCATCCGCTCGCGCGCGGGGCGATCGATCCACGGCGCCCCGTCGAGGTGGAGCAGATCGAAGTAGAGGTGGCTCAGCGGCAGCTGCTCGCGCATCGCCGCGACCTCCGAGCGGCGCCCGAAGCGCCGCATCGTGGTCTGGAACGCGTGCGGGCGGCCGTCCTCGCGGAGCGCGATCGCCTCGCCGTCGAGGATGAGCTCGCGCGCGGGCATCGCGCGGACCGCCTCGACGATCTCGGGCACGCGATCGGTGACCTCGTGGAGGTTGCGGCTGTAGACTCGCACGACGTCTTGCGCCTTGTGGACCTGCACGCGCGCGCCGTCGAGCTTGAGCTCGAACGCGGCCGTGCCGAGGTGCTCGAGCGCCGCGTCGACGCCCTCCGCCGGCGAGGCGAGCATCGGCAGGATCGGCGAGAACAGGGTGAGCTCGAAGCGCGCGAGCGCGCGCTCGCCCTCGAGGAGCGCGGCGGTCGCGACGGCGGGCACGTCGCCCGCGAGCATCGCCGCGCGCCGCACCTTCGCGCCGTCGATGCCCGTCGCGTCGGCGACCGCCTCGACCATCACCGCGACCTGCGCGCCCTGGCGCAGCTCCCCGAGCACCAGCCGCCCGAGGAACGCGCGCTCCGCCTCGGTCGCGCGCGCGAACAGCGCGCCCAGCCGCTCCTCGCGGAGGCGCTTCGATCCCGCGCCGGCGGTCGCGGCGAGCTCGTCGAGGCGCCGGTGCACCTCGAGGAGGGGGAGGCTCGGCGCGAGCGCGGCGGGGCCCGCGTCGAGATCGCGGAACGTGGCCCAGCCGATCCCGATCCGGCCCTGCGGGAGCTCACCCGCGAGGTAGCCGACGCCGACCGCGACCTCGTCCGGCGCGAGCGCGCGCAGCAGCGCGGCGAGGAGCGCGCGCTTCTCGAGGCGCGAGCGCGTGGCGCCGACGCGGCGCGAGGTCTCGACGAGCTCGGCGAGGAGCATCGCCGGACGATAGCGAGAGGGCGCCGCGCGCGCGAAGCGTACTAGAGACCGGAGACCTCCCACGACGCGTAGTGCCGGGTCGGCAGGCGCCCCGCGCGGACGGCGGTGCGGACGCGGAGCGGGGAGGTCGAGGCGGGGGTCGGGGTCTTCATGGCCGGACGCTCTAGCAGCTCGCCGCGGTCGCTCAACGGGCCGCGGCCCGGAGGGAAATCGTCACGACACCGCGCGGGGCAGCGCGGCGACGAACGCGGTCTGCCGCACCTCGCACCTGGCGACCCTCCAACGCGCTGCAACGCGTAGCATCTCCGCATGCCGTCGAGCGCGACGTTCGTGGAGCCCCCGCCGGAGGATCCGCGCGAGCGTTGGCCGCGCGCGAGCCGCCGGCGGCTCGTGCTCGCGATGTATCTCGACGTCCTGTTCTGGTCCGTCCCGGTCGCGCTCGCCGTCCACTACCTCCGCGAGGCCGGGCTCATCGAGGGCCCGCCACCGTGGGGCGTCGAGTGGGGGGCGCTGTTCGCGATCGAGCTGGCCCTCGTGGCGATCGCCGGCGTGCGGTGGCTGCCGGGTCTTCGGCTGCTGAGCATCACGCGCGTCGGGCGCCGCACGCGGGGGATCGTCGATCCCGAGATCCACCGACGCGAGCACTGGGTCACGATGCTCGTCGCGACCTTCCTCGTCCTCGAGGGAACCAAGGCCATGGTCCGCTGGACGATGTGGACCCCGCCGGTCCCGGTGTTCGGGCACGAGACGACGCTGGAGATCTGGGCCCCGCTCTCGATCGCGCTGGGTGTGGTGAACCTCTACGCGGCGCGCGAGATCTTCCTTCTCCGCGCGCGGGGTGTGTGGGTCGCGCTCGGCTCGGTCACCGTCTCGGCGATGTCGTTCCTCGCGAGCCGCGAGCACTGGCCCGCGTGGATCGAGACCTCGGTCCGACGACGCCGGGCGTTCCAAGGTCTCGGGGTGCGGCCGGGCGAGATCGAGCTGTTGCAGCGCATGTGGGAGCCGGCGTTCGGTGTCGTGGTCGCGCTGCTCGTGGCCGGCTTGCTCGCTTCGCTGTTGATCCTGCGCGACGCGGATCGAACGCGCTCGAGGTGATGCACCGTTCCCACGGAGGATCGCCGGTAGCATCGGGGATGGTCGCATCCTCGTGGTGGTCGTGGCTCGGGCTCGCCGGTGCCCCAGCATCGAGGCATGCGAGAGGGATCCCGGGTCCGCGGGCTGGACTCGATCGGGGTCCGGCACCACCTCCCTCGCATGCTGACCCGCGTCGTCCCAGTGCCCCTGCCCATGGCGGCGCTGGTCGCGACGAGCCTCGATCGCGTCGACTACTCGGACGCGTTCCGCATCGAGCTGCCCGCGTCCGCGCCACGCTCGATCGACGCGCTCGCTCACGCGACCTTCAGCTCCGTTCCGAGGTGGATCGGCACGCTCTTGTCGATGCGCGACGCGGTCGTCGGACCGCTCGGCCTCAAGACCGCCGAGGCCGGACCGCACGCGATCCCCGAGCGCTTCGAGGTCGGCGACGCGGTCGCGCTCTTTCGCGTGCATCAGCGATCGGAGACCGAGATCGTGTTCGGCGAGGACGACTCGCACCTCGACTTCCGCGTCTCGCTCCTCCTCGACGACGACGCGCTCGTCATGACGACGGTGGTCGCCTTCCGGAGCTGGCTCGGGCGTGGGTATTTCCTCCCGGTCCGACCGGTCCACGCGCGGATCGCCCCCGCGATGCTCCGCGCGGCGTGTGCGTCGTTCGAGACGTGAGCCTTCCGATGGAGCGGCCTCGCCCGGGAGCACGGGCTCTGCCCAGCCGTGGTGGGCGCGGGGCGGAGCGAGGCGTCAACGCGCTCCGCGCAGCGCGACCGTCACCACCGAGAGCGCCGGCAACGACACCACGAAGGCGTTGCGCTCGGTCGGGGCGATCGCCTCGCCGCGGACCGGCACGAGCGAGCCCTCGGTGATCGCGAACACGTCGGCGACCGCCATGCGACGCCGATGTCGGATCGTGATCGCGGCGTCGATGGGCTCGTCGCTCCGGTTGATCGCGACGAGCACGACCTCCTCGGGCCGCGCCTCGAAGGTGCTCGCGAAGATCGCGACCCGGTCGAGGTCGCTCGAGGTCGCGGGGATCGAGCGATCGCCGAACGTGCCGCCGAGCCCGTCGTAGTCGCGGTACGCGCTGAACGCCGCGATCACGTCCGGGCGCGCCTCGTAGTCCTGCGCGTGGAGCGCGTAGCGCACGCCCTCGCGGCCGAGCGCCCCGAGCGCCTCGCTCAGGGCGATCGCGCCGGCGACGGGGCTCCGCGCGCCGAGCCGGTCGGGGACCTGGAAGTGGTACCGGACGAGCGCGATGCCGACGTCGGGGAGCGACGCGCCGTCGAGGATCGCGCGGACGCGGGGGACGAGCTCGATCGGGCCGCCGATCGCGCCCGGGATCCACGTCGGCTCGGAGTAGGTCGGATCGTAGAGCGAGCGCGCCGCGTGGAGGTACCCGGTCAGCTCGTCGCCGTCGGAGATCGGCTCGGAGTGCCAGGACAACGCGAACGCATCGATCAGCGGGAACGCGCAGTCGCTCCCGTCGAAGACCGCGCGCGCGTAGTCGGCGATGAAGGGCAGCGCCGAGTAGTGCGCGCCGATGAAGCCGCTCATCCACGGGCCGATCACCTGCGCGGTCGGCTGCACGCGCTTCACCGCGCACGCGAGCTCGAGGCTGCGCGCGATCCAGGTGTCGACGGGGAAGGGGCCGCCCGCCGTATCGGGCAAGACGTCTTCGTAGATGAAGTGCCAGTTGTCCGGCTGGACGTCGAGCGCGTAGATCACCTCGCGCGCGCACTCCGCGCAGTCGCGCGCCTCGACGTAGCGCACGAGGTCGTCCTGGTAGACGGCGCCGTCCGTGAGATCGGGCTCGAGCGAGGCGGGAGGCGGGCCCGGACGCGCCGGAGAATTGGGCACGAAGTGGGTGGCGAGGTAGTCGGGCTGCTCGCGCACGTCGGGGGTCTCCGCGCCGAAGGCGACGTGGCTCAAGAGCGCGAGCGGCAGGACGTACGCGCGGTCCGGGCCCGCGCGGCGCATCGCCCCGAGGAACGCGGAGGCGGGCGACGGGTCGCCGCCGGTGACCTCGAGGTCGTTCCGGAAGCTCGCGAAGCCCGCGCCCGTGTTCGAGAGCCCGCTCTCCCAGTTGTACGACGAGAAGCGCGAGTTGCTCGCGCCGTGCATCGTGGCGAGCCGCGCCTCGGCCTCGCCGAAGGGCGACGAGATGCCGTAGATCCACGGCGAGATCGGGCGCGGCGCGTAGTCCTCGCCGATCGCGAGCGCGACGTCGGCCGCGCCCGGATCGCCCGGCGCGCAGCCCACCCCTCCGCCCATCGGCGCGAGCACGAGCTCGAGCGCGTCGCGCCCCGGCGGGAACGTCACGTCCTCGCACGCCTCCGCGATCACCCGGCAGTCCGCGCCTCG
>JAYRVK010000622.1:0-5223 GCA_041918555.1 Sandaracinaceae bacterium | reverse complement strand
GCCGCGACGGCCGCGAAGACCCCCGCTCGTCGGTGAGCCGTCATGGGAAGAGCACTGCCATCCGGGGGCGCAGAGGGCAAACTACCGGCCGTGAGCGCATTCGACGGTCGCGCGCAGGCGGGGCGGATCGCCCTCGTGATGGTGGGGCTCCCCGCGCGCGGCAAGACGCACATGGCGCGCCGCGTCGCGCGCTACCTGCGCTGGCTGGGCATGGACACGCGGGTGTTCAACGTCGGCAACTACCGCCGCCAGCAGCTCGGCAGCCATCAGCCCGCCGACTTCTTCGACCCGGACAACGTCGAGGGACAGGAGGCGCGCCAGCGCATGGCGACCCGCGCCCTCGACGACATGCTCGAGTGGTTCGCGTCGGGCGGCGAGGTCGGCCTCTACGACGCCACCAACACGACGCGCGACCGCCGCCGCACCGTCGCGGCGCGCGTGCGCGCGCACGGCGTCGACGTGGTGTTCGTCGAGTCGGTCTGTGAGGACGAGAGCGTCATCGAGTCGAACATCCGCCAGACCAAGCTCCACATGCCCGACTACGCGGGCGTCGCGCCCGACGCGGCGGTCGCCGACTTCCGCGCGCGCATCGGGCACTACGAGCGCGCGTACGAGTCCGTCGAGGAGTCGGAGGGCGCCTTCGTGCGCGTCATCGACGTGGGCCGCAAGGTCGTCGCGCATCGCATCCAGGGATACCTCCCGTCGCGCCTCGTGTATTTCCTGATGAACCTGCACGTGGTGCCGCGATCGATCTGGCTGACGCGCCACGGCCAGAGCCTCTTCAACCTCGAGGATCGCGTGGGCGGGGATCCGCCGCTTAGCCCCGCGGGCCGCGAGTTCGCGCGCTCGCTCGCCGAGCACGTCCGCGCGAGCGGGGTCGCGCCGCGCGTGTGGGTCTCGACCCTCGCGCGGACCGCCGAGACCGCGGGGCCCCTCGGGCTCCCCGTCGAGGAGTGGCGCGCCCTCGACGAGATCGACTCGGGCGCGTGCGACGGCATGACCTACGCGGACATCCGCCGTCAGCTGCCGGCTGAGCACGCCGCGAGGAGGGAAAACAAGTTGACGTATCGCTACCCCCGTGGCGAGTCCTACCTCGACGTCATCCGCCGCCTCGAGCCGGTCATCTTCGAGCTCGAGCGCGAGCGCCGCCCGGTCCTCGTGGTCGCGCACCAGGCCGTGCTCCGCGCGCTCTACGCTTACCTGATGGATCGCGCGCCGAGCGAGGTGCCGTACCTCCCGGTCCCGCTCCACACCGTGGTCAAGCTCACGCCGATCACGTACGGGTGCGAGGAGGAGCGCGTGGTGCTCCCGCCCGCTCTCGCTTGATCCGCGCGGCTCGCTCGGGATACGCCTCGCGCATGAAGAGACGGCTCATCGCGGCGGCGCTCGCGCTCGGCCTCGCCAGCCCCGCGGCCGCGCAGGACTACGACGAGGCGGTCGCCGCGCTCGCCGCGAACGATCCGGACACCGTGCGAGGCGGCCTCGAGGCGCTCGGCCTCTCGGGGAGCCCACGCGCGGTCGGCCCGATCGGTGAGCGCATCCGGCGAGGCCTCCCGCCGGATCTCCTCGGCGTGGCCCTCGACACGCTGCTCGTGCTCGGCCGCCCCGAGGCGGGGCCCGTGCTCGTCGACCTCACCTCGCACCGGCGCGCCGAGATCCGGCTCAAGGCCGTGCAAGCGATCGTCGCGTGCCGTCCGCGCGGCGCCGACCGCGTGCTGATCGAGGCGCTCTCCGACGGCGATCCCGCCGTGCGCGGCGCGGCCGCGGAGGGGCTCGGGACGCTCGGCGCGCGCGCCGCCATCGATCCCCTCTTCCACGCGCTCGAGCGTCACGTGCCCGAAGCCGCGGCGGCGATCGCGCGGGTGGCGCAGCCCGCCGACGTCGATCGGTTCCTCGATCTGCTCGGCCGCGTCCCGTTCGCCGAGGCGACGGAGCCGCTCAACGACATGCTCCGCCGCGCGGATCTCGCGGCGAGCGCCAAGCTCGCCATCATCCACCGGCTCACCGAGCTCGCCACGCCGGAGGTGCGGCGGTTCCTCGAGGAGCTCGTGGCGAGCGCCGACGCGTCCGTCCCCGCCGCGGTGCTCCGCGCCGCGCAGGACGCCATCCCGAGGATCATGCAATGAAGACCGTGACGATCGTCTCCGCGGTCCTCGCGATCGCTCTCGCCGGCTGCGGCGGCGGCGCGAGCGGCAGCGCCTTCGCGCACATCTTCCCCGACAACGAGCCTTCCGCGATCGACGAGATCGGCCGGCGGCTCTCCGCTGCGCCCGCGCCCTCGGACGAGCCCGTGGTGGTCGGCCTCACCGAGGCCCACGTCTACGCGTGGGACCTCGGCGCGGGGCGCGAGCTCTGGCGCGAGCCGGTCACCGAGGCGCGCGGCGAGCCGCTCCTGGCCGGCGACGTCGTGCTCCTCCACGAGGGGGATCGGGTGGTCGCGCGCCGCGTCGCCGACGGTCGCCGCGCCTTCGATCTGTCCGACGAGCGCTTCTCGCTCGTCGGCGCCGGCGGCGAGGGCGCGACGGGCGCGTTCGTGCTCTCGACGACCGGTGGCGTGGGCGCGCGCTCGCGCCTCTACGTCACGTCCGGTGGCGCCATCGCGAGCCGCTACGACCTCGACGGACTGATCGGCGCCCCCGCGGTCGCCGCCGGGATGGTCTTCGTCCCGTGGGGCCACCAGAACATCACGGTCATCGACGCCTCGACCGGTGGCGAGATCGCGCGGCTGCGCACGCGCGCAGGGGTGGTGAGCCACGCGCGCGTAGAGGCGGGCGGGCTCTTCTTCGGCCAGCTCGGCGTGGGGCACCTCTCCGCGGGCTTGCGCGGCGACACCGCGGAGGAGGTCGGCTGGGTCCAGCCCGACGTCGCGCCGCTCCCCGGGACGCCGCCGCTGTTCCGAAGCGCCTACGACCCGCCCGCGGGGGCGCGGAGCGCGACCCACCGCATCGAGCTCTTGTGGTCGGCGGTGCCCTCGGAGGGTCCGGTGCGCTTCACCGACGACGCGATCTACCTCACGTTCTACCAGCTCGTGTTCGCGCTGCAGCCCGACGACCTCTCGGTCCGCTGGGCCGCGCAGCTCGACGCCGACGCGGTGGGCGGGGCCGCTCGACCCGGAGGGGTCCTGATCGCCGACGCCGAGGGCGGCCTGACGTACCTCTCGGCCGCGAACGGTCGCGTGCTCTCCACCGTGTCGACGGGCGCGACGCCGACCGTCGCGGCGATCCGTCTCGGGGGCTTCGAGCCGAGCGGCGCGCCGGGGCCGGAGCCTGGGTTCCTCGCCGAGCAGCTCCTCGCGTCCGTGCAGAACACCGACGCACGGCTCGTCCCCGGCCGCGCGTTCGCGGTCCGGGCGCTCGCCGGCTCCGATGACGCCGCGGTCACCGAGCATGTCATCGTCCTTTGCGATGATCGAGCGCTCCCTGCGCCGCTCCGCGAGGCGGCGTGTGAGGCGGTCGGCGGGCGCGCGAGCGGCAACGACGCGGTGGTGCGTGCGCTCGGGCGTCACGCGTCGTTCCTCGAGGACACCAACGCGCCGCCGGTCGGCCCCCTCGCGACCGCGGCGGCGCGGATGAGCGAGCGGCGGGCCGTGCCGCTCCTCGTGTCGCACCTCCGCGATCCGGACACCGCGCTCGCCGACGTGCCCGCGCTCGCCGCGGGGCTCGCGGCGCTCGGCGATCGGAGCGCGGTCGAGCCCCTGCGCGACTACCTCTGGCTCTACCACGCCGACGGCGACGACGACGGGCTCGCGCCCGCGCTCGGTGGAGTGGCTCGCGCGCTCGTCCAGCTCGACGGGCCGCCTGGGATCGAGGCGGTGCGCGAGCTGCTGGAGGCGCCGTTCACCTCGGACGAGGCCCGCGCCGCGCTCGCGGGCGCGCTCGAGGCCGCGGCGCCCGAGGCCTCCGAGTAGCGCTACTCGGGGAACGAGAGCTGCTCGCGGGCGAGCGCCGCCGCTCCGCGGAGATCGGCCCGCGCGGACTCGTCCGCGGCGAGCGCGGCGAGCGCGGCGCGGACGTCGTCGAGCGGATCGGCCTCGCGCCGCGTCATCGCGTCGAGGATCGGTCCGTCCGCGATGCGCAAGACGGCCTGCATGGCGAGAGGCGCGCGGAACGGATCGCGTCCGGCGCCGAGCGCCACGAGGCGGGGCAGGGCGGCCTCGGGCGCGTCGAGGTAGGGGGTCGCGTGGATCGCCGCGGCGCTCGGCGTCTCCGAGTCGAGCTCCGCGAGCACCGCCGCGTCTCCGGTGCGCTCGACGGCGCGCGCCAGCGCCAGCGGATCGAGATCCTCGATCGCGCGGAGCGGTGCGTCGCGCTGCGCGCTCACCGTCGAGGTCGTCGCGAGGATCGCGAGCGCGAGCGAGCGCCTCATGCGCGCCCTTCATCCCACGCGCGCGCGAGGGTCGCCAGCTCCTCGATCGTGAGCCCCTCGCCGCGCACGCCCGGATCGAGGCCGGCCGCGGCGAGCGCGCCGTCGACGTCCCCCTCGAGCGCCCGGAGCGCGTTGCGCAGCGTCTTGCGGCGCTGCCCGAACACCGCCTTGACCACCGCGCGGAACGCCTCGGTCTCCTCCGCGCGCGGGACCGGCCTCGGATCGAGGCGCACGACGGCGCTGTCGACCTTGGGAGGCGGATGGAACGCACCGGCGGGGACCTTCAGCACGCTCGTCACCTCGAACGCGGCCTGCGTGAACACGCTCGGCGCGCCCCACGCCTTCTCGCCGGGCTGCGCGACCAGCCGGTCTTTGACCTCGCGCTGCACCATCACGACCGCGCGGCGCAGCGCGCTCCTCTGCGCGACGACGTTCCGCAGGATCGCGCCCGTGATCGCGTACGGCAGGTTCCCCGCGAGCGCGAGCCGCCCGCGCTCGGCCGCGAGCGCGCCGAGATCGAGCGTGGCCGCGTCGCCCTCGCGGATCTCGAGCGACTCGACGTGGCCGAGCTCGGCGCGGAGCACCGCGATCATGTCGGGGTCGCGATCGACCGCGAGCACGCGCGCGCCCGCGCGCAGGAGCGCGGCGGTGAGCGTGCCGAGGCCCGGCCCGAGCTCGACGGTGAGCTCGTCGGGGCGCGGGTCGAGCGCCGCGGTGATCCGCTCCACCGCGTGGCGCGCCACGAGGAAGCTCTGGCTGTAGCCGCGCTTGGGCTCGAGGCCGTGTCGCCGCAGCACGCGCCGCGGGTCCTCCCACGCCGGGAGCGTCACGCGGCGCGCCGGCGCGTGGCGTGCTGCG
>JAYRVK010000621.1:0-3503 GCA_041918555.1 Sandaracinaceae bacterium | reverse complement strand
TCGAGTAACCGCGCGGCGGCGGTCGCTTCGAGCCCGCGGACGACGGCCTGATCGCGTGGGGCCCGCGCCCGCGCGCCGACGCGGTGCCCGTGGGACGGCCGGGCCCGGTGGGCGCCGCCGTCCGCGCGCTCTCGCTCCGTCCGCACGCCGCGCCTCGCGCCCGTGCGAGCGTGGAGGGCGTCGATCATCGCGCCGTACACGACGTGATCTTCGGGCCGCCGCGCGCGCTCTCCGATCCCGCGAGCAAGTCGGCGCTCGCGCCGTACGGCCTGCCGCTCCCGCTCGAGGAGCTCTGCAGCAGCCCCTCGCGGGCCGCCGCGGAGGCCGCTCGGATCGGCTTCCCGGTCCGCATCTCCCTCGCGAGCCCGGACCTCCGGATCTGGGATCATCCCGACCTCGCGGTCGACGGCGTCGACAACGCCGCGCGGGTCCGCGACGTGTACCGCCAGATCATGACGCTCGCGAGCGAGCGCCAGCCCGAGGCGAGGCTCCTCGGAGTCCACGTGACCGCGACGACCGCAGCGCGCGCGCTGCTCCGCGTGGTCGCGGAGCCGCTCCCCGACGGCTACGTGCTCGCGGACCTCGGGTTCGCAGATCCCCATGGCGAGGCCGCGGCGGATCGCACGAGCACGGTGCTGCCGGCGGGGCCGGAGGCGATCGAGCGCGTGCTCGGGCGGCTCGCGGCGGCGGCGCTCCTCCTCGCCGGCGGCCCCGCGCAGCGCCGCATGGCCATCGCGGGGGTCTCCGACGTCTTGCTCCGCCTCGCGGCGTTCGTGAACGATCACCGCGAGGAGGTCGAGCGCGTGGAGCTCCACCCGCTCGCCGTCCTCGTGGGCGGCGGCGTCGAAGCGCGCGAGGCCTGCGTCACCGTGGGCGACGCCTTCCTCCGCACGCTGCGATCGCCGCGCGCCGCGGGCTAAGCCGTATGCGTTACGGCACGCTGACGCCGCGCGACTGCTGGACGCACTCGCCGTCCACGCAGTTGGAGTCCGACGGGCAGCCGTCGACGGTCTGACCGTCGGCCTCGTGCGAGCAGCTCGCCGGGAACGGAAAGAGGCCCATCCCCCACGCGACGCCGAGGTAGAGGATCCCGATGACCCCGACGATGATGGCCACCTTCACGATGGGGCTCGAGTCTTCCCAGAACGACATTTCCGTCGCCTCCTTGATTGAACCTGCGTGCGAGAGTACGGAAGCCGTCGCGCTCGGGTCAACAAAACTCGCTCGCTCGGCGCGGCAAAAGTGTACGAATAACGAACGGATCGGACGTGGTAGCGCCTCCCCTCGAGCGTTGGCTGAACCGGGCACGCGCGGCCTCGCGGGTGGCGTTCGGGAGCGGCCTGCTCGATCACCCGTCGCCGCGCGCGCTCGTCGAGCTCGCGCGGCAGCGCGCGTCGGGCCCCCTCTCGGTGCCCTCGCTCTTTCGCATCCACGCGGTCGCGCGGCCCGACCGGATCGCCGTGGTCGACCGCGACGGCGCCGTGACCTACGCGGAGATCGACGAGCGGATCGACCGGCTGGCCACCGCGCTGCGGCGCCGGCTGGACCTCCGCGCGGGCGACGGCGCGGTCCTCGTCCTCACGAACTGCCGCGAGATGATCGAGGCGCAGGCCGCGCTCGCCCGGCTCGGCGGGGCGGCCATCTCGGTGAGCTGGCGCTCGACCCCCGCGGAGCTCGAGTTCCTCGTCGCGCACTCCGGCGCCCGCGCGGTGATCGTGGGCGCCGACGTGATCGGTCCGACCGCGGAGGCGCGCCCGCGGCTCGCGGGCGTCCCGCCGGACAACTACGTCGTCGTCGGCGGCGACGCCCCGTTCGGCCACGACTACGACGAGCTCCTCGCCTCCACGCCGCCGGAGCGCGTCGACGCGCAGGAGGGCCGCGTGGTGATCTACACGAGCGGCACGACCGGCAAGCCCAAGGGCGCGGTGCGCACGTTCCCCGAGGACGCCGTGTGGTCGATCCTCCACGTGCTCGACGAGCTCCCGATCCGCGGCGACGACCGGCACCTCGCGGTGTGTCCGATGTACCACTCGACCGCGTTCGGATTCATCTCGTTCACCCTCGTCCTGGGCGGCACCGTGATCATCGAGCCCTTCGATCCCGAGGGGTTCCTCGCCGCGGTCGAGCGGCACCGCATCACGACCACCGCGGTCGTCCCGACGATGCTCCACCGCGTGCTCGATCTCCCGGCGGAGGTCCGCGCGCGCCACGACACGCGCAGCCTGCACGCGGTGTTCAGCGGTGGCGCGCCGCTCTCCGGGACGCTCGCGCGGCGCGTGATCGAGGAGCTCGGCCACGTGCTCTACAACTTCTACGGCGCGACGGAGACGGGTCTGAACACCCTCGCGACGCCCGAGGAGCTGCTCGTCGCGCCCGGCACCATCGGCCACGCCATCGCGGAGAACGAGATCCGCATCCTCGACGAGCACGGGCGCGAGGTCCCCGAGGGCCAGACGGGCGAGCTCTGGGTGAAGTGCGGGATGCTCGTCGCCGGCTACCACGAGGACGAGGCTGCGACGTCGGCCTCGATGCGCGAGGGCTTCTTCAGCGTCGGCGATCTGGCCCACCGCGACGAGAACGGGCTCTACCACCTCGACGGCCGCAAGCGGGACATGATCATCACCGGCGGGGTCAACGTGTACCCTGCAGAGGTGGAAGAGGTCTTGCACCGCCACCCCCACGTCTCCGAGGTCGCGGTCGTCGGCATCGAGGACGAGGAGTGGGGGGAGCGCGTGCGCGCGTGCGTCGTCCCGCGCGACGACGACTTCGACGAGACGGAGCTGCTGGCGTGGGCTCGCGAGCGCCTCTCCGGGCCGAAGCTGCCTCGCGAGATCCGCGTGATGCGCACGCTCCCGAAGAACCCGACCGGCAAGGTGCTCAAGCGCGAGCTGCGCGCGCTGCCCTGACGTTCACCCCCCGAGCCACGCGCGCAGATACCGACCCGTGTGGGACGCCTCGCACGCGGCGACCGCCTCCGGCGTGCCGGCCACCACCAGCGCGCCACCGCCCGTGCCGCCCTCCGGCCCGAGATCGATCACGTGATCCGCCCGCCCGATCACGTCGAGGTCGTGCTCGACCACGACCACGGTGTTGCCCTGCTCGACCAGCTCGTCGAGCGCCGCCATCAGCACCTCGACGTCGCCGAAGTGGAGCCCGGTCGTCGGCTCGTCGAGCACGTACAGCGCGCCGCCGGTCTGCGAGCGCGCAAGCTCTCTTGCGAGCTTCATCCGCTGGGCCTCGCCGCCCGACAGGCTCGTCGCCGACTGGCCGAGCTTCACGTAGCCGAGGCCGACACGGCGCAGCGCCGCTAGGCGCTGCCGCATCTTCGGGATGACCTCGAAGAGCTCGAGCGCCTCGTCGATGGTGAGCTCCAGCACGTCGCGGATCGAGAGGCCGCGGTAGCGCACCTCGAGGGTCTCCCGGTCGTAGCGGGCGCCGCGACACTCCTCGCACGTCACGTAGACGTCGGGGAGGAAGTGCATCGAGACCCGGAGGACGCCGTC
>JAYRVK010000620.1:0-4915 GCA_041918555.1 Sandaracinaceae bacterium | reverse complement strand
CCGCGCCGTCGACACGACGCTCTTCGTGTACGGGCCGCGCGTCGAGGAGGGCGGCTACGGGACGACTGCGCTCGCGCACGACGACGACGCGGGCTGGGGCCGGCTCTCGCGCCTCACCTCGCTGGAGCTCACCGAGGGCGGGACCTACCTCGTCGTCGTCGGCACGCACGACGCGCGCGGCCGCGGGCGCTACCGGCTCGAGGCGCGGTGCGAGTCCGGCGACTGTACGCCGATCGAGCCGCCGCCTCCGCCGCCGCCGAGCGGCGCGTGCCACCCGGAGCTCGCCGCCGCGATCACCGCGTGCGTCGACGACCACGTCACGAACGACCCGGAGTGGTTCTACTCGATGACGCGGCGCGATCTCGTCGAGCAGTGCGCCGACGTGGAGGTCGTCGCGCCCGCGTTCGACGCGCTCTGCGCCGGGGCCGCGCCGCCCGCCGAGCTCTGCGCGCTCTCGCTCGAGGCGCTCGCGGCCGACCATCTCCCGGTCTGCCGGAACGAGGCGTGGAACCGCGAGCTCGACGAGCTCTGCGTGTTCGGCGATCGCTACCGCGATCTGTTCGAGCCGGGTGCGATCGTCCTGATGGGGCGGCGCGAGCTCCGCGCGGGCGACGCGCTCGACGCGACCGAGGAGCGCCAAGTGATCGCCGCGGTCGCCTCTGCGGCGGCCGATCCGACGACGCTCGCAGACGCGTTCGCGTCGGTCGACGAGGGCGTCGTGAGCCAGACGCAGCTCTGGGACGCTTCGAACCGCCGCGCGTTCACGGCCTACGAATTCGGCGCGGGCGGCAACTCGTACGGCCTGATCTTCGACCGCGGCGTGACCCGCGTGGCCGCGCGGATCCAGGACGGAGATCTCTCCGAGTGCACGACGACGTGGGGCCCCGAGATGCGCGAGTGCGCGAGCGACGCGGAGTGCGCCGAGGGCCTGCGCTGCCACGGCGTCGCCGAGATCATCGGCCGCGGGCGCTGCGTCGACTACCGCGCGGCCGAGCACCCCTCGGTCGAGTCGTCGTGCACGCTCGAGGTCGGCTGCCCCGCGGGCTCGGGCCTCCAGTGCGCGGGCGCCGCGACCTACGGCGGCGAGGGCATCTGCCGGCCCGCGTGGCTCACGGGTCGCTTCACCAGCGCGCCCGCGCTCGCGATCCCCGACAACTCCCCTTCCGGTGCCGAGGCGCAGCTCGTCGCGTATGGCCTCGCGACGGTGGACGTCGACGTCTGGGTCGATCTCCGCATCACGCACCCGCGGCTCTCGGATCTTCGCGTCACGCTGATCAACCCGGCGGGCGCGGAGGTCGTGATCTTCGACGGTGCCGGGTCGGGCGCCGAGCTGTCCCTCGACCACGCGCTCGTGCGCGGCTTCTCGGGCGACGAGTCGGTCAACGGCGTGTGGCGCCTGGTCGCGGTCGACCGCGCGTCGGGCCGCACAGGCACCCTCGACCGCTTCGGCCTCACCATCACGAGCCGCTGGGACTGAGGATCGGATACTCTCCGGCTCCGTGACGACGGGCCGCTACCTGTTGCTCGACCGCGTGGGCGTCGGAGGCATGGCGGAGGTCTTCCGCGCCAAGGCGCTGGGCACCGACGGCTTCGAGCGGGTCGTCGCGATCAAGCGCATCCGGCCGCACCTCGCGGCGGATCCCCAGTTCCTGCAGATGTTCGTCGACGAGGCGAAGATCGCGGGGCAGCTCCGGCACGAGAACATCGTGCGCATCCACGAGCTCGGCGTGCTCGACGGGACGCACTTCATCGCGATGGACTACGTGTTCGGCAAGGACCTCTTGCAGCTCCTGTCGACGCTGCGCCGCCGCCAGCAGGTCATGGCGCCGCCGATGGCCGCATGGATCGCCGCGAGCATGCTCGCGGGGCTCCACCACGCGCACACCTCCCGCGACCCCGCGGGGAACCCCCTGTCCCTCGTCCACCGCGACATCTCCCCGCAAAACGTCTTGCTGTCGTACGACGGCGCCGTGAAGCTCATCGACTTCGGCATCGCCAAGGCGACGAGCCGCATCTACCAGACGATGGGCGACACGGTGAAGGGCAAGGCCGGCTACATGAGCCCGCAGCAGATCGCGGGCGACCCGATCGACCACCGCTCGGACGTCTTCGCCGCGAGCACGTGCCTGCACGAGATGTTGACGTGCCGCCGGCTCTTCCGCGCGCAGAGCGATCGCGAGGTGATCGACCGCGTGCTCCACGCGAAGGCGGACCCGCCCTCGGCGGTGAACCCGAGCGTCCCGCCCGAGCTCGACGCCATCGTGATGAAGGGCCTCGCGCGGCGCGTCGAGGATCGCTGGCAGAGCGCGGCCGCGATGCGCGACGCCCTGATGTCTTATCTGTCGCGCACGGTCCCGCCGTTCGGCACCCCGCAGCTCGCGCAGGTGATGACGTCGATCTTCGAGGCCGAAGCGGAGGCGGAGTGGGAGCAGCTCAAGCGCCTCGCGCGCGTCGAGGAGCCCGGCGTGCGCGTGGCCGCGCGGCCGGCCGCGGAGCACGGCTTCGAGGGGGAGGACACGGTCGTCGACCCGCGGCTGAGCGCGGAGCCCGGCGAGATCTCGCGGCTCGTGCGGGTCGAGCAGATCTTCGGCCCGAGCCTCGTCGCGAAGCTCGAGGAGGACGACCCCGAGCCGTTCCCGCTGGTGAGCCGCCCGATCCCCGCGGCGCACCCCCTGCCCGCGGTGCTCCTGCCCGGCTCGACGCAGGGCTTCGTGGTGCCGCCGGGGACCTTCGATCTGAGCGACACCTCGGAGGACTTCGAGCGGCCGTTCCACGGCGCGGTGCGCCTCGCGGGCGAGCCGGCGCCGCGGATCCTCGCGCCGGGCGACTCGATCCCGGATCTCCCGATCCAGATCGCGCCGCCGCCGCCCAAGGCGGTCGCGGCCGCGAAGCCGGCGAAGAAGGCGGCGCGCGCGCAGGGGGGGGGCACGCCGTGGGTGCTGCTCACGGTGACGGCGCTGCTCGCGCTCTTGCTCGGCGCCGGCGGGGTGCTCGTGGCGCTGTTCGCGACGGGGGTCCTGCCGGGCTGAGCGGCCCGCGCCCGCGATCCGCGCCTGCGCACCGCGCCCGCGGTTGCCCCCTCCCGCTTGCGGGAGTTGCGGGAGGGGGTTCGGGGGAGGGGGCTGCGGGCTCGGTCCGCCGCCGCGAAGACGCCGAGCGGGTCGCCGGCGGCATCGAGAGCTGGTGACCAAAGCAACTCTCGCCGGTCACGGCCGATCGCCGGTCACGAGCGATGCAGGCAATACGACAATGGCTCTAGACACGTTGCGCAAACGTGACAAGGGTGTAGTCATGAAGGTCAAGGAGGTCATCCGGGCGCTGGAAAGTCGGGGCGCGGTGCACACCCGGACCTCGAGGAGCCATCGCCGGTTCCGGAGCGCGTGCGGGCGGTGCTTCACCACGGTCTCGGGCGCCCTCGGGGATGAGGTCGGCACTGGGCTCGCGAAGAAGATCCAGCGCGACATGGCGCCCTGCTACGGCGCCGGGTGGCTCGGCGTCTGATCGATTCGGGAACGGAAGGAGCAGAACGTGAAGAAGAAGGGCAGCAAGAGGGAGGGCAAGGCGCGACGCGTCGTCGCCGTCGGCGACGAGCTCGCGCGCGGGCTCGGCCGCTACACCGCCGTCTACGAGCGGGACGGGGCCGAGTGGATGGTCGAGATCCGCGAGGTCCCGCACTGCCACACCTCGGGGGACAGCCTCTCCCGCGCCCGCGCGAAGATCCGCAAGGCGTTGGCGCTGTGGGTCGACGATGCGGCGAGGGCCGAGATTGTCGACGACGTGCGGCTCCCGGTCGACGTGAAGGCGGTCATTGCCCGATACCGCGCCGCCCGCGCGAAGGCCGAGGCAGCGCAGACCACCGCCTCCGAGGCCTCCCGCGCCGCCGTCCGACGGCTCGTCGGCGATCTCGGTCTCTCCACCCGCGACGCAGCCGAGCTCGCCGGGATCTCCCAGCAGCGGGTCGCGCAGATCGGCTGACGGAACGAAGGAGGGGGCCTATCGCACCCAGGGTCTCCCGGGAGCTCAGGATGCACGACATCGCGGAGGCTACGAGGCGCGAAGGATGATCGCACCCAGGGTCTCTGAAGGGGCGTGACAAGACGACTTGCGTGCACCGGACACGCGGCTCGACAGGGGGCGGGGCCGCGGTCTGCGGCCCCTGCCCCGAGGGCACGGAGGGCACGGTCGGGACGGGGACCATCGGCTGCTTCGAGTGCCATCGCGACACCGACTGCATGCTCGGCGAGTACTGCGACGCGATGGCGGGCAACACGTGCGCGCCCGGGTGCCGTGCGATGACCTCGGAGCAGCCCGACGACTGCGGCGTCGGCAGGGTGTGCGACGTGACGACGCGCACGTGCGGTGCCCTCTGACCGTCGATCCGTTGCGGCTGCGGCTGCGAAGCGGCTGTGTCCGACCCATCGCCGGCCGGGAGAGGGTCGGGGGCGAGGGACCTCCGCGACACATACAGCACGCGCTATCCTCCGATCGTCATGGAGGCCGCGGAGCGCGAGCGGAGCTGGACGCTCGAGTCCTGGGGAGCGCTCCCCGAGGGCCGATCTGGGGAGCTGGTCGACGGGCGGCTCGAGGAGGAGGAGATGCCGACGCGCATCCACGAAGCGGCCGTGGCGTGGCTGCTCTTCGAGCTGACGCGGTGGGCGCGCGAGCACGGGGCCCGCGTGTGGGACGAGCTCGACGCTCAGCTACTGCTCCGAGAACCGGGTCACCGGGACCTGCACGCGCACCAGCGCGTCCCGTACGGTTGCCTGCCACTGACGATGGGTCGCGCGGGTCGCGGCCTTTCCGGCGGCACGTGGGTCGAGCGTCAGCGCACCACCACGGCGCCCTCGTACATGCCCATGCCGCACGTGAACCCGAGGCGGCCGCTGGCCGGGACGGTGACGTCGACCGCGACGGG
>JAYRVK010000619.1:0-3831 GCA_041918555.1 Sandaracinaceae bacterium | reverse complement strand
GGGCGACGCGGCGGGCCTGAGCGTGATCGATCGCGCGGTGCAAAAGCACTTGCCCCCCGGCACCCGCGCCGCGCACCTCGAGGAGGTGCTCGCCGAGCTCGCGCGGCCGCCCGCGCGCGGCGTGGCGACGGGCCTTCACGACGCGCTCACGGAGGTCGCCGAGCGCGCGCGCCGGCGCGGCCTGGTCGCGATCGCCTCGGACCTCCTCGACTTCGACGAGGCGGCGCTCGCGCCGCTCTCGCACCTGATCGGGCGCGGCCACGACGTGGTCGTCTTCCACGTGCTCGACCCCGACGAGCTCGAGCTGCCGTTCGAGGATCCCGCGTGCTTCGAGGGCCTCGAGGGGGAGCCGTCGCTCGACGCGGATCCCGCGACCCTGCGCGAGGCCTACCGCGCGGAGGTGGATCGCTTCGTCGAGCAGTGCCGGCGGCGCTGCACGTCGGTCGGCGCGCGGTGGGTGCTCGCCCGCACCGACGAGCCCCCGGAGCGGACCCTCGCCGCGATCCTCACGCGCGGGCGCGGCAAGGGGTGGGCGCGCTGATGGGCTTCGAGACGCCGCTGCTCCTCGTCGCGCTCGCGGCCGCGGGGCTGCCGATCGTGGCGCACCTGCTCCGGCGGCGCGATCTACCGGTGCGCCTCCTCCCGACGGTCGCCCTGCTCCGGCGGGCCGAGGCGTCGAGCCGCCGGCGCATGCGCCTGGTGGATCTGCTGCTCCTCATCGCGCGCGTGCTGCTCGTGGCGGCGCTGGCGTTCGCGATCGCGCAGCCGTTCCTCGCGATCACCCTGCCCTACGGCGACGGCACCGCGGCGTCGGTCGCGATCGTCGTCGACGACTCGATGTCGGCGACCGGGCGCGGGGCGCCCACGCCGTTCGAGGAGGCCCGCGCGCGGGCCCTCGCCATCGTGGAGAGCCTGCCCCCGGGGAGCGAGGTCGCCCACGTGCTCGGCGGCGCGCCCGCCCGCGTGCTGGTCTCGCGCGGCGACGATCTCGACGCTTCGCGTGCGGCCCTCGCCGAGCTCGCGCCCGATCCCGGACGGGGCACCGATGTGCTCGGCGCGATCGAGCGCGCGCGCCACGAGCTCGCCGGCGCCCACCACGCGGCGCGGCGGATGGTCGTGCTCTCGGATCACGCGCGACACGCGGGGCTCGCCGAGGTCCCGGTCGCGCCGGGGATCCAGGTCGCGTTCGAGGTCGTCGGCGCCGACGCGCCCATCGAGAACGCCGCGGTCGTGGACGCGCGCGCGACGCTCGACCCCACCACGCCCGACCTCGTGTCGATCGCCGTCGAGCTGCGCGGCTCGCCCGGGCTCGGCGAGCGGCCCGCCGAGCTCACGCTCGAGCGGGGCGGGCGCGTGATCGCGAACACCTCCGTGGAGCTCGGCGAGCGGGGCGCGCGCGCGACGCTGCACGCGCCGATCGATCCCCTGGACCCGGCCGCCACCGTGGTGCTCGACGTGGACGACGCGATCGACCTCGACGATCGCCGCGGCGTCCTCATCCGCCCGCCCGCGGGCGTGCGCATCCTCGTGGTCGACGGGGACCCGCACCCAGTGCGCGGCAACGACGAGGCCCGCTTCGTCGCGCGCGCGATCGAGCTGGCGCCCGAGCGCGGCGGCGCGCTCCAGCGGCGGATCGTCGACCCGGACACCTTCGCGGCCATGGAGCTCGCGCGGCTCGAGGTGATCGTGCTCGCGAACGTCGAGACCCCTTCGCCGGTCTCGGTCGCGCGGCTGCGCGAGCACGTGACCGCAGGGGGGGGGCTCCTGATCGCGCCGGGCGACCACTTCGACGCGCGGGCGATGGCCGCGGCGCTCGGCGACCTCTGGCCCGCGCGCCCGCTCGACGCGATCACCGGCGACGTCCCCGGCCCGCACGGCGCGGGCGCGGAGCTCGTGCCGGAGGGCGCCGACGGCCTCGGGCGCGCGACCACGCGACGGCGCATCGGCTTCGAGGCGCTGCCCCCGGGGACGAGCGCGCCGCTCCGCTTCGGCGACGGATCGCCGGCGATGGTCCTGTTCCGTCACGGCGAGGGCACCGTCGCGGCGCTCGCGACCACCCTCGACGACGACTGGACCGACCTCCCCTACCAGCCGGGCTTCCTGCCGCTGATCGTCCGGACCATGCGCCTCCTCGCGCCGAGCGAGAGCACCTCGGACGCGCCGCACGCCCCGGGCGACGTCGTCCGCTTCCGCGCGCCGGCGGGGGCACGTCAACTCCGTTTGCTCGATCCGGACGGGGACGCGCGCACCTTCGACGACCTCGACGCGGAGCTCGCCATCGCCGCGACGCGGCCCGGCGTGTACCGCGCCGAGGTCGCGACGCGCGATCGCCCGCTCACCGCGGAGCCCCGGCTCGCCTTCGTGGTCGCGCCCCCCGGGGACGAGAGCGACCTGACGCCGGCGGAGCCGCCGGCGGCGGCGGGGCCGGAGCTCGACGACCCGGGCGGCGCCGTGGTGCGGCGGCCCCTCGCGCCCTGGCTATTCGCGCTCGCCGGGATCCTCGCGCTCGCCGAGGCCACCTTGCGCCACCGCGTCCCGCGGCCGGCGTGAGGCCTCCACCACGCGCTCGATCCCCGCGAGGTCCCGGTGCACGCGCGTCGAGGCGACCCACGGCGCGGCGGCGAAGCGCCGCTCCAGCTCGGAACCCTGCCCCTCGCCGACCTCGACGAGGATCGTCCCGCCGTCCTCGAGCCGATCGCCCGCCTCGGCGACCAGCCGGTCGTGGATCTCGAAGCCGGTGGGACCGGACACCAGCGCGAGGGCCGGCTCGTGGCCGCGGACCTCGGGCGCGAGCTCCGCGAGCTCGGCCGCCGCGACGTACGGCGGGTTGCACGCGATGAGGGCGTAGCGACCGGACAGCGGCGCGAAGAGATCGCCCGCGACGCACGCGACGGCGACGCCGAGCCGCGCCGCGTTCTCGCGCGCGAACGCGAGCGCGTCCTCCGAGAGATCCGCGCAGTCGACCGAGAGGCCCGGCCGCTCCGCGGCGAGGGTGATCCCGATCGCGCCCGATCCGGTGCACAGGTCGAGCACGCGGACCGCGGCGTCCTCCGGCAGGAGCTCGAGCGCGCGCTCGATCAGCGTCTCGGTGTCGGGCCGGGGCACGAGCACCGCGGGGCCGACGACGAACGTCCGACCCCAGAATTCGCGGCGCCCCAGGATGTAGGCCACGGGCTCGCGCGCGCGCCGCCGCTTCACCAGCGCGCGGATCGCCGCGAGCTCCGCGTCGCCGAGGGGCCGATCGAGGTCCATGTAGAGCCGGACGCGATCGATGCCGAGCGCCTCGGCGACGAGGAGCTCGGCGTCGAGGCGCGGCGACTCGATCCCCCGCCCCGCGAAGTCCTCGGTCGACCAGGCGACGACGCGGCGAATGCTCCACGCGGACATCGGGGCGGCGTGGATAGCACGCCGACGGAGGAGCCGCTCCGCGATCCGAGCTACGGTGTCGCCACCATGCGCCGAGCCCTCGTGGTCACCCTGATCTTCACCCTCCCCGGCTGCGACGGAGGCGGCGGCGGCATGGACGCCGGCCGCGACGCCGGGCCGCCGCGCGACGCGGGCGAGGACTCGGGCCGCTGCACCGAGTTCACGCCGGAGTACTGCCCGCGGGAGTACCCGATGGCGCCGGTGCCCGTGAGCGAGCTCTGCCAGGTCTTCGTCGACGCGTTCTGCCGCGCGAACGGGCTCTGCTGCAGCGACGACGCCCGCGTGTACTCGAGCTTCGAGGCCTGCGTGACCGATCAGACCATGCGCTGCGAGGACCCGGACGTCGGCTACGAGCTCGACGAGCGCCTCGCCGCGGGCGCGGTCAGCTACAACCAGGCCGCCGCG
>JAYRVK010000618.1:0-3117 GCA_041918555.1 Sandaracinaceae bacterium | reverse complement strand
CGTCGGTGACGCGCGTGTACTTCAACGCGAGCTTCGTCTCCTCGTTCCCGCTGCGGGCCGGCCACGGGAAGCGCTGCGCCGGCAGCTCGAGGACGGCGACGGGCACGAGGCCCTCGGGCTTCGGCGCGTTCAGCTCGAGGTGGTCCTGCGCGGCGATCGCGACGATGCCGGCGTCCTTCTTGACGTCCTCGAGGAAGATCAGCGGCGCGGCGGGGATGAGCAGGCCCGCGGCGAGCGGCGCGCCGATGATCGCGGCCGCCCACAGGCCGCCGAGCCACGAGAGCCCGAACGCCGTGATCGCCATGCAGAAGAGGGTCCAGCCGACCGAGCGCAGGCCCACGCGGTGGTCGTAGCTCAGCTGGACGATCGAGCGCGCGCCGCTGATCCACACCGGCTGGTCGTCGGCCGTGCGCGGGCCCGCGCCCCGCGGCTGGACGGAGAGGACATAGCGCCCCGGGCGCACGTCCAGGACGCAGGGCGCGGTGCAGCGCGCGAGGCTCGGGGACTCCATGCTCCGCAGGTGCAGGGTCAGGGGACGCGAGCCCCAGCGCACCACCTCGAGCCGGGTTCGCTCGCCGCGGGGGCGCAGCTCCGGCAGCGTGAGCTCGCCGTAGCCCGTCGGCGGGGTGACCGGACCCACGGGATCCGTGAGCGCCGCCGCGCCCTCGGCCGGCGCCTCCGCGGGCGGCGGGACCGGCGCGCCCTCCTGCGCGGTGGCCCTGGCGGCCACGAGCATCGCGAGCGCGAGCGCGGCCGCCCTCAGCATCCGTCGTACACGTACGCACGCGAGCTCGGCGCCACGAGGTTCAGATCGCGCAAGACGATCGACAGCTCCGGGAAGTCCCGGCAGCCGCGGTCGAAGTCCGCGCGCCGGTACTCGATCACGTAGACCTGATCGCCGTACACCGCGGTGAAGTCGGCGCACTCGTCCCAGCGGTTGCACTCCTCCGCGACCGCGAAGTCGGTGCCCATGTCCGCGCGGCGTCCGAGCACCTCGGCCGAGTTCTTCTGCGCGATCGGGAGCCCGCGGGCGTGCGCGCGATCCGCGAGCAGCCGCATGAACGCGACCGCGTCGTCCTGGCTCACGAGGCCGCCCGAGCGCGAGTAGGTGTCGAGGTTGTCGATCTCGACCGCGTCGAAGCCGTCGTCTGCGCAGCCGTCGATCCAGCCCCCGACGATCGCGGCGAGCGCAAGACGTTTTGCATCGGTGGTGACGTCGAGGAGGATCTCGTCCCAGTCCGGATCGATCACGACGTCGCCCGACGCGTCGCGCAAGAGGAGGTCGGGGTGATCGCGCTCCCAGAAGTCCCGCTCGTCGGGCTGCGTCTGGAAGCCGTTCACGTAGCAGAGGTTGTAGAGGCCGGGCGCGGGGCTCGCGTTGCGATCGCGCGAGACCACGACGACGCCCGTCGGGGGGGGGTAGGCCTCGCCGAGCTGGTAGTCGAGCGGCCCGTTCGCGGGGGGCAGGGTCAGCGACGGGGATCCGGCGTCCGAGGCGCCCGCGTCGGTTCCCGTGGCCGCGTCGCGCGTGGCCGCGTCGACGCCCTCACCGGCGTCGCTCGGTCCGGAGCCCGCGTCCGCGGCTGCGCCCGCGTCGGCGCCGGCGGCCGCGTCGTTCGCGCCCGCGTCGGAGCCGGGGTCGGAGTCGCAGCCCATGGCGGCGAGCAGCAGCGCGAGCACGGCACGAGACGACATGCATCCGAGGGTACGCGAGCCGGGCGGTCGCGGGAACGGCTCGCGTGCGTACAATGCGCCCATGATGCGCGCGCTCGCCGGGTCGCTCGGCTCGCTCCTCCTCCTCGCCTGCTCCTCCGCGCACCCCGCGAGCGACGGGGGCACTCCCGGCACCGACGCGGGCGTCGCCGAATTCGCGGGTGCGTACATCGGTCGAGACTGCGCGCCGGACGACGGCCTCGCGTATCGCCTCGTGCTCTTCCAGGCGGCCGTGCCCGAGTGCAGCGCGGATCCGAGCCGCGCCTCGCTCTCGTTCTGGTTCTTCGAAGGCACCGACGCGATCTTCCCGCTGATGGACGGGAGCGTCGTGACCTCGAGCGCCGCAGGCGGCGGCTTCGGCAACGGCACCGCGACGTACTGCCCCGGCGGCACGCCGCCCTGTGAGACCTCGCCCGAGTTCACGCTCCGCTTCGAGCGCTTCGAGGACCTCGGGCGCGCCGCGGGCACCTACACCGTGGAGCTCCCGACCGGGACGCGGAGCGGGGTCTTCGACGCCTCGTTCTGTGAGGGCTTCGGCCCGCCGATGTGCGGGTAGCGCCCCTCAGAGGCATCGCGACTCGATGCGGCGCATCGCGCGCGCGTCCCAGCCCTCCGGCGCTCGCTCCAGGTAGCGGACCGCGAGCTCGCAGGCCTCCTCGCCGCGCACGCGCGGCGCGAGCAGCCCGAGGGCGAGCGGCGCCGGGGCACGCCCGACGATGGCGGCGCGCAGGTGCGGCAGCGCGTCCTGCCGCCGCGCGAGCGCGATCCTCGCGAGGAGCAGCGCCGCCTCCGCGGAGCGGGCATCGAGGACCCGTGCGCGCGTGGCCTCCTCGGTCGCCTCGGCGAGGCGACCACGCTCGAGCTCGATCAGGCCCGCCGTCACGCGCAGGCGGGCGTCGCGCTGCGGGTCGCGCTCGTCGATCGCGCGCGACGCCTCCTCCGCGATGCGCAAGTGTCGTTGCGCCGCCCCGAGGTCCGCGTCGCGGGCCTCGATCGACGCGAGGCCGACGTGCGCGTCGACGTCCTGCGGATCGATCGCGAGCGCGGCCTGGTACGCCTGCGCGGCCTCGGGGTCGCGCTCCGCGTGCTCGAGCACGCGGCCGAGCGCGACCCAGAACGGGGCTCGATCGTGCCGCTCCGCGAGCGCGCGCAATCGCGGCACCGCGGGCGCGCCGTCGCCGCGCAGCACCGCGAGCTCCGCGTGGATTCGGTCCGCGTCGCGCGCGGGGGCGCCGGCCGCGCGGGCGCGCACGAGGAGCGCCTCCGCGGGCTCCGCGTCGCCGTCGCGGAGCGCGGCGCGCGCCTGCGCCTGGAGCACCACCGCCGCCTCGGGGGCCGGCTCGGGGGGCCCGGCCGCGGCGACCGCCGGGGCCGCCGCGGGCGCCGGCGGAGCCACCGCCGCCG
>JAYRVK010000617.1:0-8446 GCA_041918555.1 Sandaracinaceae bacterium | reverse complement strand
GCGATCGCGCCGCGCTCCGCAAGGTCGCGCGCGCGGTCGCGGCGCGGATCGACGAGGGGCTGCGCGCGGCCCGGGCGCACGTGGACGTGGATCCGGTGTCGATGTTGTAGGGATCCGCCTGCCGCCACGTCGGCCGTGGAGGGGCTACCCGACGGGGCCGCTTCCTGTCAGCCTCCTTTGGGAGACCGCCGCGCGAGCCACCCCCCCCATGGATCCCCGCATCGCCGACCCCCCCCCCGCGCTCCCGCGAGGCGCTCGCGTACGACCGTGAGCGCCCAGGGATCCGTCGAGCGGCCGCGCGCCGCGCGGTCCTTCCTGAGCGTCGTCCTCACGCTCCGGGGGCGCCTCATCCTCCTCGTCTGCTTCGCGACGGTCCCCGCCATCCTCTTCATCTTCTTCGTCGCGGCGCGGGAGCGGGAGTCGGCCCTCGCGCGGATGGAGACCGAGGCCCGCCACATCGGGAGCCTCGCGTCGCGGGAGCACGCCCACCAGCTCGAGGGAGGGCGCAACCTCCTGCGCCGCCTCGACGCCGCGATCGACTGTGACGCGGCGCCGTCGGCCCGGACGCCGAGCTGCCCCGACTACCTGGCGGCGCTGCTCGCGGGGTTCCCGCAGTTCGCGAACATCGGGGTCGCGTCCGTCGGGGGCGACGTGATCTGCAGCGCGGCGCCCCTCCAGCAGGCCGCCAGCCTGAGGACGAACGCCGCGTTCGAACGAGCCCTCGAGTCGGCGGAGGTCGAGACGGGGACGTACGTGGTCGGGTTCGTGGGCCGGCCCGTCGTCCATCAGGCGTACGCGCTACGCGACACCGGGGGCGCGCCCTGCAGCGTGGCCTTCGTGGCGTTCGAGCTCGGCTGGCTCGACCAGCTCGCGCAGCAGGCGAACCTGCCCGCCGACTACTCGCTGTTGATCACCGACCGGACGGGGCAGGTGCTCGCGCGCTCGGGGGCGCGGCTACAGGACCCGATCGCCGAGCGGGAGCGCGCGCTCTCCGGTGCGCTCCGCCACCCCGACGGGGCCGTGCTGCAGGTCGGCACGCCAGCCTCGGCCCGCTACTTCGTGGCCACCCCGATGGAAGGCGCCCCCGGGATCTTCGTGGTGGCGGGGCTGCCCTACGAGCGCGTCACCTCGATGGCAAACCGCGCCTTCTACCGCACCCTCGTCGGCCTGATCCTCGTGACCATCTTCGCGATCGCGTCGGCCATCTTCGCCGCGGAGATCTCGGTGCTCCGCGTGCTGCGCGGCCTCACTCGGGCCGTACGCAAGCTCGGCGCCGGCGATCTCTCGGCGCGCGCGCCGATCCCCGGGAGCCACGGAGAGCTGCGAGAGCTGGCGGTCTCGTTCGCGACGATGGCCGAGGCCCTGGCCGAGCGTCAGCGCGAGGCCGACGACGCCCAGGAGCGGCTCCGCGCCCTCTCGCATCGCCTGCAGACGGTCCGCGACGAAGAGGCGGGTCGGATCGCCCGCGAGCTCCACGACGAGCTCGGGCAGATCCTCACCGGGCTCAAGATGGAGCTGACCCGGGTCCGTCGTGTGCTCGGCGGCGGCCACCCGCCCGCGGCCGGTGAGCAGGTCGTGGGCGAGATGAGCGAGCTGATCGACAGCGCGATCGACTCGGTGCGGCGCATCTCGTCGGAGCTCCGCCCGCCGGTGCTCGATCGGCTGGGGCTCGCGGACGCCCTCGACTGGCTGGCCCGGGACTGCGAGGCCAAGGCGGGCCCCGCCGTGCTGCTCCACGTGGAGGACTTCGAGGAGCCCATCGATCCCCTGGTGTCGACCGCCCTCTTTCGCATCACGCAAGAGACATTGACGAACGTCGTGCGCCACGCGGAGGCTACGGAGGTCACCGTCGACCTCCGGGCGACCGACGCGAGCCTGTCCCTGACGATCCGCGACGACGGCAAGGGGATCGACGCGGCTTGGACCGAGGGGCCCAGCTCGCTCGGCATCCTGGGCATGCGGGAGCGGGCGCGCCTGGTCGGGGGCTCCGTCGAGGTGCGGGGAGAGCGGGGCCGAGGAACCACGATCATCGCGGTCGTGCCGAGACATCCGAAGGAGGCGCACGCATGAGAGTCCTCATCGCGGATGATCACACGATCGTCCGCTCGGGCCTGAAGCGGATGCTCGAGGGCGAGTTCCCGGGTGTCGCGATCGGCGAGGTGACGACGTGCCGGGACCTCCTCGACCAGGTGAGGTCGGCACGCTGGGACGTGGTCATCCTCGACGTCGCGCTCGGCGCCGAGAACGGGCTCAACGCCTTGCCGCCGCTCAAGGCGAGCCGCCCGGGACTGCCCGTCATCGTGCTCTCGATGTACGGCGAGCGGCAGTTCATCACCCGCGCGCTGGCGGATGGCGCGTCCGCGTACCTCACCAAGGAGCAGGCCGCCGACGAGGAGCTCTTCCGCGCCATCCGCGCCGTCTGCGCGGGGCGGCGCTACCTCGGCGAGGCGCTGGCCGAGCAGCTCGCCGATCACCTCGCCCAGAACCGTGGGGGCAAGCCCCACGAGGCCCTCTCGAGCCGCGAGCTCGAGGTCTTCCTGCTCCTCGCGGCGGCCAAGTCGGTCTCGGAGATCGCCGAGAGGCTGGGGCTCAGCGTCAAGACGGTGAGCACCTACCGGAGCCGCATCCTCGAGAAGATGTCGCTCGGGACCAACGCAGAGCTCATCCAGTACGCGGTCCGGAACGGCCTCGTCGGGTGAGGGCTCCCCATCTCGTGATAGGACGGAGACCGACAGAGACCTTCCAGCTGCTCCTACGAGCCGCTCGGAGGTCGACCGATACACGTCGCCGGGGCCGACCGTCATGGTGACGAGTGGATGGTGGAGACTCCCAGGCCCGCGATGTCCTCCGAGGAGCGCGCTCGTCGCTTCGTCGGCGAGCGGCTGTCGAGCATGCACCCCGCCTACTTCGCGATGTCGATGGCGACGGGCATCGTCTCCATCGCCTGCCACCTGCTCGGCCTGCGCGATCTGTCGTCGCTCCTCTTCTGGTTCAACGTCGTCGCCTACGTCCTGATCTGGATCGCGATGATCGCGCGCGTGTCGCTCTACCCCAGGGCGTTCTTCGCGGACTGGCAGAGCCACCAGCGCGGCCCCGGCTTCTTCACGTCGGTAGCGGCCACGTGCGTGCTCGGGACCCAGTTGGTCCTGCTGCGGCAGGCCCCCGACGTCGCGTTCTGGCTCTGGGTCCTGGCCCTCGTGCTCTGGGTGATCTGCACGTACGCGGTGTTCGTCGCGCTGAGCATCCGCGAAGAGAAGCCGCCGCTCGAGGACGGAATCAATGGCGGTTGGCTGATCGCGGTCGTCGCCACGCAGGCCATCTGCGTCCTGGGCTGTCAGGTGCTGCCGGACCGCCTCGAGAACCGAGACGCTGCGCTCTTCTTCCTCACCTCGTTCTGGCTCTGCGGCGGGATGCTCTACATCTGGATGATCTCGCTGATCTTCTATCGATACACCTTCTTCCGCTTCTCCCCGAACGACCTCATGCCCCCGTATTGGATCAACATGGGGGCGGTCGCGATCTCGACCCTCGCCGGGACCGCGCTCGCCGCAGCGGCGGGCGATTCGCCGCTCCTGGGCTCCCTCCTGCCGTTCGTGAAGGGCTTCACGATCCTCTACTGGGCCACCGCCACGTGGTGGATCCCGATGCTGCTCGTGCTGGGGATCTGGCGTCACGTGGTGCGGCGCGTGGTCTTCACCTACGACCCTCTCTACTGGGGCCTGGTCTTCCCGTTCGGGATGTACTCCGTCTGCACGTACCGCCTCGTCGAGATGCTCGATCTCCCATTTCTGGCTTGGCCCGCGAGGGTCTTCGTCGTCCTGGCCATCATCGCCTGGATGCTGACGTTCTTCGGCCTCGTCTCGCGCTTCCTCTATCTGATTCTACTGGCCGCGAGGGCTCGGCGTACCGCTGTGGTGCGCGGGAGCTCCGCGGCTCGTTTCGCAACCCAAACAACCACGGGGGATCGGTCATGAGCAGAAACCAGTCGATCGTCGTCGAGCAACGTGATGCGTGGATGCCGATCCACAAGAGCAAGCGCGCCGCGTCCGCCGACCAGGCGACGCGCGCGGAGTGGCTGCAGACCACTGGCAGGCGGATGGTCGTCGCCGGCTTCGTCATCACGATCCTGGGGGTGGTGGCCTACTGCGGGGTGACCTTCGCGGGGGGCGTGAACGCCGAGGTCGGCGACTTGCTCTTCCGCAACGCGGTGCCGTTCGGCCGGTCCACCCTCGTGGTCCTCGGGATCGGCACGCTCGTGTGGCTGATCGGCTCGTTCACCTACCTCCGCGGCGCGATGGAGGCCGACGACGATCCGGGCGAGGGCGGCTCGCCCGACGCGGAGTAGGCGCACGCGCGGACCGAGCGCGCTGCGGACGCGCCGTTCACTCCGCCACGAAGCCGAACGCTTTGTGGTGCACGTACACCAACTTGCAGGGCTCGAGGTATCTCGCGTCGTGGATGCGCCCCGCGGAGACGTACCCAACGTCCCCCTCGGCGAGCACGAGCGGCTTCCCGTCCGCGACGAGCGCCCCGCCCGCGTCCCGCAAGAAGAATTGCAGTGCCATCTTGCCCTCGACCACGACGGTCATGTCGTCGCCTGGGTGCGAGTGCGGCGGCTCGGCCGTCCCCGCCGCCCACTGCTCGAGCATCACCTCGACCCCGTCGGGGCTCGTCGGGTAGGTCGTGCGGCACGTGAATCCGTCGGGCGTGCCGGGGACCGGGACGTGCAGGGTCCACACCGCGCTCTTCGTCGAGTCGGACATCGCGGCAGCGTCGGCCGGGGCGGCCCGCGCGTCAACGTCCCAGGCGCTCGAGCCCCAGCGGCGCCGCGAGCTCGTCGAGCCACGCGTCGAGCTCGGCGGCGCGCGCGCACGTCGTGACGATCGACACCGTGACCCTGCCGTCCCGCGCTTCGCTCGGCTCGCCGTGGATCGACGCGAGGTGATCGTCGCCCGCGAGGATCCCGCCGAGCACCTGGACGTCGGCGCGCGCGAGGCGCACGCGCCGCGCCACGAGCCCATCGCCGAGCGGGACCGGCTCCATCACCCGAAGCGCTCGGCGAACTCCGCGTGGAGCGGTCGATCCACGCGCTCGCGCGCGCGGTAGCCCGAGCGGAGCTCCTCGACGTGCACGCGCTCGCCTGGGTCGAGGCGGAAGGCGATCCGCCACTCCCCGATCGCCAGCACGAAGCCGCCGTCGCGATCGCGGCGGATGCGGCGATAGGGCCGCGGGCGCGGGCTCGTCTCGAGCACCACGCGGAGCGCTCCTTCGAGCGAGACGCCGCGCTCCGCGAGCCATGCGAGCTGCTCGGCCGCGCGCGGCAGGATCTCGACGACGAACGCGCCGCGCGGATCGGGGGGCCGATCTTCGTCGAGGCGCGGCGCGTCCTCCTCGAGCCAGCCCACGCGCGAGCGCGGGATCGCGTCGGTCCACGGCACGTACGGCTTCACGTCGAGGACGGGCGTCCCGTCGAGGAGGTCCACGCCGCGCACGTGGAGCACGGTCCCCTCCACGCGCACGAGCTCCATCACCGAGAGCGCGAGCGGGTTGGGCCGGTGCGGCGAGCGCGTCGCGAGCACCCCTCGCTTGGTCTCGCTCCGCGGCGGGTGGACCTTCGGGCGGAACCCCTCCACGCGATCGAGCCACGCGATCACCCACACGTGCTCGAAGCCCTCGAGATCCTCGACGGCGTGCAGGAGCGAGGGGTCGAGCTCGAGCCGCCCCTCGACGCCCTCGGCGGCGCGCGGCTGGCGCGGAGCCTCGACCTTCGCGTGGAAAGGGCTCCGCACGACGCCGATCGGTCGCACCACGTACTCGCGGTCGTCCCGCACGGCGGTGTTGTGGCACACGCCGACGAGAGTGGTAAACGCGGGGCCATGCACGGAGCGGTGGACAGCATCCTGGACGCGGTGGGGCCGACGCCGATCGTCCGGCTCTCGAGGATCGGCGTCGGGCTCGACGCGCAGCTGTTCGCGAAGTGCGAGTACCTGTCGCCGAGCGGCTCCGCGAAGGACCGGATGGCGCGCGCGCTCGTCGACGCGGCGGCGCGCGCGGGCGCGCTCGCGCCGGGCGGGACGATCGTGGAGGCGACCACCGGCAACACGGGCGCCGCGCTCGCGCTCGTGGCCGCGGTGCGCGGCTACAAGTGCGTGTGCGTGGTCCCCGACAAGATCGGGCCCGAGAAGATCGCGTCGCTCCGCGCTTACGGGGCGCGCGTCGTCGTCGCGCCGAGCGCCGTCGAGCCCGACGATCCCCGCTCGATGCGCTCGGTCGCGCGGCGCATCGCGAAGGACACACCCGGCGCGTGGTTCGCGAACCAGTTCGAGTCCGAGGTCGGGCCGACGGCGTACGCCGAGTCGCTCGGGCCGGAGATCTGGCAGCAGAGCGGCGGTGAGCTCGACGCGGTGGTGCTCGGGCTCGGCTCGGGCGCGACCGCGATGGGCCTCGCGCGCTACCTCAAGGCGAAGAAGCCCGAGCTCGCGGTCGTGGGCGTCGAGCCGCAAGGCTCGCTCTTCGCCGAGCTCGCCGCGCACGGGCGGCTGGGCCATCCGTCGGCGTACCTCCTCGAGGGGATCGGCGCGGACTTCGTCCCGCGCATCCTCCACCTCGACAAGCTCGACGCGGTGCTGCAGGTCGAGGACGGCGAGGCGTTCCGGGCGACGCGCGATCTCGTGCGCCTCGAGGGCCTCTACGCGGGCGGCTCGAGCGGCGCCGCCGTCGCTGGCGCGCTCGCGTGGGCGCGCGCGAACCGCGGCAAGCGCGTGCTGGTGATCCTCCCGGATCGCGCCACCGCGTATCTCTCGCGGATCTTCGACGACGCCTGGATGCGCGAGAACGAGTTCCTCCCCGAGGAGGAGGGGTTCGGCACGGTCCGCGACCTCTTGCAGGTCAAGGGGAACGAGGTCGTGATCACGGCCAAGGCGATCGACCGCGTGCGCGACGTGGTCGCGCGGATGAAGGCGCACGGCATCTCGCAGCTCCCGGTCCTGCGCGACGATCAGCTCCTGGGCGTGGTGAGCGAGGTCGAGATGCTGCGCTACCTCGTGAGCGGCGAGAGCTCGCTCGACGGGGCGATCGAGCCGCTCGTCGAGAGCGACTACGCGACCGCGACCCCGGACATGCGCGTCGACGCGCTCCAGGCCTCGCTCGCCGACGCGGGCGTCGCGATCGTCGTCGAGGGCGGCCGGGTCGTCGGCATCGTCACCAAGATCGACCTCATCGACTACCTCGCGAGGCGCGCGATCTGATCGGCGGCCCGCGCCAGCTCTTCGGGTGGCGCGAGCAGGGAGACGAGGACGTAGGGCGCGTCGTCCGGGAAGTCGTAGAGGCTCCCCGGCGAGGCGAGCACGCCCGCCCCGGCGAGGGTAGTGATCCACTCGAGGTCGGCGCGCGTCGCGGGGAGCCGCACGGGCGCGGTCCACCCCCCCTCGACGAGCGGGACCCGCGCCGCGGTGCCGCGGAGCGCGGCGCGGAGCCGCGCGAGGTTCTCCCCGGTGCGCGCCCGGACCGCGCTCGCGCGCGCGTCGAGCGCGAGGAGCGGGGGCAAGGCGTATTGCACGATGCTGGAAGGCCGGGACGTCGCCGCGAGCCGCGCGAGGCGCCGCGTCGCCGCCGCCGCGGCGTCCTCGGGGCCGCCGATCGCGACCCACGCGAGCCCGAGCCCCGGGAGCGCGAGCCGCGCGTCGAGGCTCCCGATCGAGAAGACGAGCGTCTCTGTCTCGAACGCGGGGGAGCGCGGAGGGGCTGCCCCTTCGAGCGAGTAGTCGTGCACGCGCTCGTCGACGACGAGCGGGACGCCGAGCGCCGCGAGCGCGTCGCGGTCCGCGTACGCACCGGTGGCCGGGCTCGGGCTCGCCGTCGCGATCGCGCGCGTGCGCTCGCCGATCGCGTCGAACAGCGCGGCCGCGTCGACCGCCCAGCCCGCGTCCTCGCGGCACGCGTAGGGGACGAGCGCGACCGACGCGAGGTGCGCGAGGTCGGCGAGCCGCGGGTCTCCGGGCGCCGGCGCCAGCACCTCGTCGCCCGGATCGCAGAGGAGCGCGAGGAGGTGCGCGTACGCGGCCTCGGGGCTCGCCGTCAGCACCACGCGCTCGGGATCGGCGGCGAGCCCCTCCGCGACGAGCGCCGCGCGGGCCGCGGGGAGCCCGCCCGCGTCGAGGACCGGCGCGAGCGAGGCGTTCGCGAGCGCGTCCCTGACGCGCGCCTCGTCGATCCCGGTCGCCGCCTCGAACGCATGGTCCGTCACGGGGTCGGCCGCGGGCTCGCCGGGCGCGCTGCGATCGGAGAGCATCCCCGTCACGCCGCGACCGCGGCGCGCCCCTCGCGGAACCCGCGTGCGGCGGAGTAGCGGCACGCGATCACGACCTCGCCCGATCGATCGATGAAACCCTTCTTGCTCCCTAGCGAGACGAGCGCGCGGCCCTCCGCGAAGTCGCCGCACGGCTCG
>JAYRVK010000616.1:0-6265 GCA_041918555.1 Sandaracinaceae bacterium | reverse complement strand
GCTGGCCGGGTGGGCGGAGAAGCGGCCGGATCGCCAGGCCATCGCGACGAAGGTCGGCGGGAACTGGAAGACGCTGACCTGGAGCGAGTACTGGACCGCCGCGCGCGAGACGGCCAAGGGTCTCATCGCCATCGGCCACCAGGTCGGCGAGTGCGTCGCGATCGTCGGCGACAACCGCAGCGAGTGGGTCATCTGCCAGTTCGGGATCATGGCCGCGCGCGGCGTCCCGGCCCCGATCTACACGACGAACACCGCGGAGCAGACCGCGTACATCGTGAAGCACTCGCGCGCGAAGATCGCGATCTGCGACAACAAGGCCCAGCTCGCGAAGTACCAGCAGTGCATCGCGAAGGGCCTCATGGCGGTCGAGACGATCGTCACGATGGACGACCTCTCGGGCGAGAAGGTCATGACCCTCGACGCGCTGCGCGAGCTCGGCCGCAAACAGAGCGACGACGAGCTCGACAAGCGCCTCGAGGAGCTCACGGAGAACGAGGCCGCGCTCCTCATCTACACGTCCGGTACGACCGGCGTCCCGAAGGCCGTGACCCTCGAGCACGGCGGGATGGTGATGATCGGCGAGGCGATCATCGAGCGCATGCCGCCCTTCGCCGAGGAGGGCGTGTACCGCTCGGTGAGCTACCTGCCGCTCTGCCACGTCGCCGAGCAGCTCTTCACGAACTTCATGCACCTCAACACGGGCGGGCAGGTGTACTTCTGCCCGGACCTCAAGCTGATCAAGGACTACCTCGTCGAGGTGCGGCCCACGCTGTTCCTCGGCGTGCCGCGCGTCTGGGAGAAGTTCCAGGCCGCGCTCGAGGCGAAGCTCGCGGAGACCGGCGGGCTCAAGGGCTGGCTCGTCGGCTGGGCCCGCCGGACGGAGCTCGAGGCGTTCAAGCAGCAGGCGGTGAGCGGTCAGCCGGTCAGTGGCCTCGGCCGCACGCTCGCGAACAAGGTCCTCGGCGGCGTGCGCCAGAAGCTCGGGCTCGACCAGCTCATCGCGGCCGCGACGGGCGCCGCGCCGATCTCGATCGGCACGCTCGAGTTCTTCGCCTCGCTCGGCATCACCGTCTACGAGGGCTACGGGATGAGCGAGACCACCGGCGTGGCGACGTGCGGGATGTACGGCAAGCCGCGCTTCGGCACGGTCGGCGCCGCGCTGAAGGGCGTCACGATCAAGATCGCCGACGACGAGGAGATCCTGCTCAAGGGCCGCAACATGACGCGCGGCTACCTCCACATGCCGGACGAGACCGCGGAGCTGCTCGACGCGGACGGCTGGCTCCACACCGGCGACCTCGGCGCGCTCGACTCGGAGGGCAACCTCAAGATCACGGGCCGGAAGAAGGACCTCATCATCACCGCGGGCGGCAAGAACGTCGCGCCGGCCGAGATGGAGGCCTACATCAAGATGATCCCGGGCGTCGGACAGGCCGTCGTCGTCGGCGATCGGCAGGCCTACCTCGCCGCGCTGATCACCCTGGACCCCGAGGGCCTCAAGGAGCTCACGAGCAAGCTCGGCATCCCGAACGACGGGATCGAGAAGATCGCCAAGAGCTCGAAGGTGAAAGAGTACTTGACGGCGCAGATCGAGTCGGAGTGCAACGCGAAGGTCGCGCGCTACCAGACGATCAAGAAGTTCGAGGTGCTCCCCGTCGAGTTCTCCGTCGAGGGCGACGAGCTGACGCCGACGATGAAGATCAAGCGCAACGTCGTGAGCAAGAAGTACGCGGCGAACATCGAGGCCCTGTACGCGGGCGGCGACGAGGACCGCGCGGCCGCGCCGGCCGAGTGACGTGCCCGCCGGAGAGCTCGGCGTCTTCCTCCTGATCGGGCTCGTCCTCATCGTCGTCGCGACGCTCCTCGGCTGGTTCTTCTCGGCCGATCAGCGGCACCGGCGCGCGATGCAGGAGGTGCCGCGGCGCCCCATCGCCGAGGTGGTCGAGGGCGAGATCGCGCGCGTCGTCGGCAAGGTCCGGGTGAGCGCCCCGGTCGTCGCGCCGCTCTCGGGCCGCTCGTGCGCGTACTTCCGCGTGCTGGTCCAAGAGCGACGCAAGCGCGGCAAGGGCAGCTACTGGGTCGACGTCGTCGACGAGGCCGGCGGCGTCGACTTCCTCCTCGAGGACGACACCGGCCGGGCCGTGGTGAAGGTGGACCGCGCCAAGGCCGTGCTCGAGGGGGACGAGTCCGGTCATAGCGGCTTCCTGAGCGAGCCCAGCGCGGAGCTCGTCGCGTTCCTCGAGGCGCGCGGGCACTCGGCCCAGGGGTGGGTCTTCAACAAGACCATCCGGTACCGCGAGGGGATCGCCGAGGAAGGGGAGACCGTCGCCGTCGTCGGCAAGGGCCGGTGGGAGCGCGACCCCGACGAGCGGCCCCAGGCGGGCGACGGCTACCGCGAGGCGGTGATGCCCGAGCGCCTCGTGCTCGAGGCCCCCGCGGACGGACCGCTGCTCCTCGGCGACGAGGCCGAGGTCACGACGTGATCGGGCGCAGCCACGCGTAGCCGTGCGCGCGGACCTGGTTGATGTGGAGGCCCGCGCACTCGGCGTCGTGGACGCAGCTCCGACAGCGCAGCGACTTCGAGCGGTATCCCGCGAGCACGTGGCGGCGCGTGTAGCGGAAGATCTCGAGCTGGCCGTCGGGCCGCAGCATGTTCGCGTCGAGGGTCGGCGGCGCCATGCGCGGCGCCCGCCCGATCACGCACGCGGGGAGCCCCTCGACCGGCGCGCGGCCCGCGTAGCGGGCGAAGAACGCCGGCGCGTCGACGTCGCGCGCGGCCGCCTCGGTCAGGCGCTCGTAGGTCGGCTGCCGGATCGCGAGGCGCGGGTGCGCGGGGTGCGCCTCGAGCCACGCCGCGGCCTCGACGGTCAGGAGCACGACCACCTCGAAGGGCGCGTCGATCGCGAGGAGCGCCTCGATCTGCGCGGGGCTCGCCGCGACCGCGACCGCGACGTGCGCGAGATCCTCGGCCAGGCCCGCGTAGTCGTCGAGCTCGAGCTCGATCGACTCCACGCGATCGAAGCGCGCGAGCGCGGCGCGCGCCTCCGCGAGGTTCCGCGCCCTCACCGCGAACGCGGTCGCCCCCGCGCGCGCGACGCGCGCCTCGAGCGGGAGGTGCTCGAGCGTCGCGGACGCGCCGAAGACCGGCAGGCTCCGGCGCGGCGCGGCGCGGCGCGCGGACGCGGGATCGCCGCCGAACGCCGGCGGGAGGCTCGCCTCCCACGCGGTGTCGATCGCCACGCGCGAGAACGCGTGATCGTGCACGACGTGTTGCGCCGCCTCGAGGCCGTCGCAGAGCTGCTCGAGGTAGCAGTAGCGGCAGCGCGCGGGATCGCGGCAGTCGAGCGGCTCGCCGTGCTCGAGCTGGCGCGCGAGCTCGGGGGCGCGGCCGCGCACCTCGTCGGTGAGCTTGTGGGGGTCCTGGATGAGGTGCTCGAAGCCCTCGAGGTGCGGCGGCGGGAAGCGGTTGAGCCACACGTGCACGTCGGGCCGCCGCGAGAGCTCGAGCGCGGCGCGCAGGTACGGCGCGGCCTCCTCGAGATCGTAGAAGAGGATGTCGCGGCCGTCGGTGAACGCGCGCCCGAACGGGACCACCTGCAACAGATCGAACTCGCGCACCCCCCAGCCGTAGAAGGTCTCGAGCATCTCCGGCAGGACCTTCACGTTCCCGCGGTTGATCACGATGTCGACGTTGACGATGGGCCGTCCGTCGTCGAGCGCGCGGCGCAGCCCCGCGCTCTCCTGCTCGAACGCGCCCTTCACGCCGACGAGCGCGTCGTGCACGCGCGCGTTCGGCCCGTGGAGCGAGAACGTGATCTCGGAGAGCCCCGCCTCGATGCAGCGATCGAGGAACTCCTGGTAGGCGAAGAGGCGGCCGTTGGTGACGGTCTGGATCTTCGCGTACCCCGCGAGGCGGCCGAGCTTGATGAAGTCCACGTAGCGCGGGTGGATCGTCGGCTCGCCTCCCGAGAGGATCAGCCGCGTCGCGCCCTTGCGCCGGCCCTCGAGGATCTGGCGCTTCACGTCCTCGGGGTCGCGCATCTCGCCGTCGTGGGTGTCGGAGTCGAGGCAGAAGACGCACTTGTTGTTGCAGTCGAAGGTGAGCCGCACCCAGTTGCGCCGCTCGTGCGCGGCGTCCTCGTGCTGCGCGACCTTCTCGTCGGCGACGCCGGCGGAGTGCAGCTCCTCGGTGAGCATCGCCAGCAGCGTATCGCGCGCTACCCTGTCGGTCATGCGCCGCGTCCTCGTCCTGTCCCCCCCGACGACGATCGCGCGCGACTTCATCGACTACCCGTACTTCGCCGACCTCGGCGCGGTGCAGCTCGCCGCCGTCCTGCGCGAGCGCCTCGAGGTCTCGCTCGTCGACGCGTTCGCCCTGCCGTCCTCGACGCTGCACTTCCGACGCGACGGCCGAGGTCACCTCGGCGCGAGCGTGGACGAGGTGCTCGCGCGCGTGGAGGCCGTCGACGCGCCGGACGCGATCGTCGTGACGGTGACCCCGTTCCACCGACCGCCGCACCGCGACGACGTGCTCGCGGCGATCCTGCGCGGGGCGCGCGCGATCCACCCCGGCGCGCCGATCCTCCTCGCCGACGCATACCAGTCGGGCCAGCACCACGTGGAGGTCGGCGACGCGCTCCTCGCGAGCTACCCCGAGGCGCGCGCGTGGCTGAAGTACGAGGCGGAGGCGAGCATCTTCGATGCGCTGGAATCGCAAGGGGTCTTGCGGGGCGCGACGCCCGACCTCGACGCGCTCCCGCCGCCCGCGTGGGATCTCGTGGATCGGGCCGCGCACGATCGGTTCCTCGCGCGCGTGATCGCGGGCGCGGGCCGGCCGCGCTGGCACTTCGCGATCGACGGCCGGACGCTGCCGATGGTGACCTCGCGCGGCTGCCCCTTCCGCTGCGCGCACTGCTCGTCGAACCCCGGGCGCGCGGACGGCGAGCCCAAGACGCAGCGCCGGATGAGCGAGGCGACGCTCGGCGCGCACCTCGCGGCGCTCGCGGCGCACGGCGCGACGCGCGTCGCGTTCCTCGACGAGCTGATCAACGTTCATCGCGGCCACTTCGAGCGTGTGCTCGACCTCGTCGAGCGGCACGACCTCGCCCTCGAGGTCCCGAACGGCTTCCGCGCGGACTACCTCGGGGGCGAGCACCTCGCGCGGATGAAGGGCCGCGTGACGACCGTCAGCGTCAGCGCCGAGAGCGGGAGCCAGCGCGTGCTCGACGAGGTCGTCGACAAGCAGCTCGACCTCGCCGACATCGAGCGCGTGGCCCGCGAGGCGCACGAGGTCGGCGTCCCGCTGCTCATCCACTTCATGATCGGCCTCCCCGGCGAGACCGGCGTCGAGATCAACCAGACGCTCGGGCTCGCGCTCGACCTGTTCGATCGGCACGGCGCCGAGCCCGCGGTGCAGTACGCGACGCCCCTGCCCGGCACGCGGCTCGCCGCGGGACGCTCGCTCCCCGTCGTCGAGGACTGGGGCCCCCGGTTCCAGCAGGTGCCGACCGACGACGCGGAGCGCCTGGCGAACTTCCGCTGGACCTTCGAGCAGCGCCTCGCCGCCTCGCGCGGGCCCGAGAAGCTGATCATGAACGTGACGTACGTGTGCAACAATCATTGCACCTTCTGCGCGGTCGGGACGCGCACGCAGCTCGACGGACACCCGCCGCGCCAGCGGGAGCACCTCGATCGCTACCGCGCGCGCGGGCTCACCATGGTCGACTTCGACGGCGGCGAGCCGACCCTCGACGACGAGCTCGTCCCGCTGATCCGGCACGCGCGCGCGATCGGCTACGAGCGCGTCAACGTCACGACGAACGGCCGGCGCTGCGCCTACGAGGAGTACGCGCGGACCCTCGTCACGAGCGGGCTCACCACCCTGCTCTTCTCCGTGCACGGGCCCGACGCGCGCACGCACGCGCAGCAGGTCGGCGTGGCCGAGGCCTTCGACCAGACGATGCTCGGCATCGCCCACGCGAGCCGCCACCGGCCCGAGGGCGTCGAGCTCGGGATGAACGTGACGCTCACCAAGGGGAACCACGATCGCATCGACGCGATCGCGGACCTCGCGTGGGACGTGGGGCTGCGCTGGCTGAACGTGCAGTTCCTGACCCCGTTCGGCCGCGCGACGCGGTGGGTCGCGCCCGACACGCGGGCGGCTGCGGATCGGGTGATGCGAGTGATCGATCGGTACGCGGGGCGGATGAAGGTCCAGGTGATCAACCTGCCCTTCTGCTTCATGCCCGGCTACGAGGCCCACCTC
>JAYRVK010000615.1:0-3644 GCA_041918555.1 Sandaracinaceae bacterium | reverse complement strand
TGCCGGCGATCGCGGCGAGCTCGCCCATGTACGCGGGCCGGCTCCAGCCGGCGGCGGACAACCGGCTCGCCTTCATCCTCGATCACCAGAGCCGGCTCCCCGAGTCGATGGGCGTGACGGTGCCCGAGTACCTGCAGAGCCTCGCCGGCTACCGGCGCGACATCCTGCGGCCGATCTACCGCGCGGTGGACAAGCTCGAGGGCGCGCGCGCCCTCCGTCACGAGTGGCTCAACGCGCGAGGCGCGGTCTTCAAGCTCACGCGCAAGTCGATGGAGGTCCGTGTGATCGACTCGCAGGAGTGCCCGAAGGTCGATATGGCCATCGCGGCCTACGTCCGCGGCGCGCTCCACGACCTCAGCGTGGACCTCATCCGCGGCCGGATGGTCCTGCCCGATCACTCGCTCCTCGTCGCCGACCTCGACGCGTGCGTGCGCCTCGGGAGCCGCGCGCGGGTCCACGCACCGCACCTCTTCGGGCTCGAGCGCGACGCGGAGGGGCTCGCGAGCGTGGCGGAGGTGACGGGCCGGATGATCATGCGCGCGGAGCGCCGGCTGCGCCGGGCCGAGCGCCCGTACCTCGAGATCATCGACGCGATCCGCGAGCAAGGGACGTTGTCGGAGCGGATCCGCGCCCGCGTCGAGGGAGCGCCCGATCTCGAGGCGGCCGCCCGCGCGACCTACCTCGAGCTCTGCGAGTGCCTGCGGCACAACCGCCCCTGGCGCGGGCGCGCGGAGCCGTGACGTGAAGAGCCTCGTCCTCGAGTTCTTCGGCTCGCCCGCGGGCCGGCAGACCATCGCCTCGCTCGTGGTGCTCGCGCTGGCGCTGCTCGGCCGCTTCCTCCTCTTGCGCTTCGTGCGCAAGAGCGAGCGGATGGGGGTCGCGGAGCGGCTGCGCTGGCACTCGCACGCGCGGAGCGTGGCGCTGGTCTTCATCGCCATCGGGCTCTTGTTCATCTGGGGCGCCGAGCTGCGCGAGCTCCTCGTCTCGCTCGTCGTGCTGGCGTCGGCGATCGTGCTCGGGACCAAGGAGCTCATCCTGTGCGTGAGCGGCTCGGTCGTGCGCGCCGCGACCCGGAGCTTCGAGGTCGGTGACCGGATCGAGATCAACGGCATCCGAGGGGACGTGATCGATCATGGGATCCTCGGGACGACGATCCTCGAGATCGGGCCGGGCCACCAGCGGACCGGGCGGACGCACGTCCTGCCGAACAGCATGTTCCTCTCGTACGCGGTGGCGAACGAGACGTTCACCGAGGACTACGTGCTCCACACGTTCGCGGTCCCGCTCGACGCGGGCGCGGACTGGCGCGCCGCGGAGGCGCGGCTGCTCGAGCTCGCGATCGAGGCGTGCGCGGAGCACACCGACGACGCGCGCGAGCACATGGACTCGATCGCGGGACGCCACGGGCTCTCGAGCTTCGACGTGCAGCCCCGCGTGACCGTCCACAAGGAGACGACCGGGATCACGCTGCGCGTGCGCATCCCCACGCGCGCCCGCGAACGAGGGAGGTTCGAGCAGGAGATCGTGCGGCGGTTCCTCGATCCGTCAGAGCCACCCGCGGCGCCGGAAGTAGAAGAGCATCCCGACGCCGACCCCGCCCATCAGCCCTAGCGCGAGCGGGTAGCCGAACCACCACCCGAGCTCGGGCATGTTGAAGGGCGAGGCGCGGTCGAAGTTCATCCCGTAGACGCCCGCGATGAAGCTGAGCGGGATGAAGATGGTCGCGATCATCGTGAGCACCCGCATGACCTCGTTGGAGCGGTAGCCGAGGCTCGTGAGGTGCGCCTCGTTCATCGACTTGGCGAGGTCGCGGTGCGCGTCGACCATGTCGACCATCTGGCTCAAGTGGTCTTGACAGTCGCGCAGGTAGAGCCGGACGTGCTGGTCGATGAGGGGGTGCTCGTCGCGGACGAGGCGCGACAGCGACTCGCGGAGCGGGAGGATCGCGCGCCGGATCAGGAGGAGGTCGCGATCGACCTCGTGGATCTCCTCGGTGAGCGCCGGCGTCGGCGCCTTGAACACCGCCTCTTCGAGGGGCTCGAGGCGCTGATCGTAGACCTCGAGGAGCGGGAACATCGCGTCGACCGTCGCGTCCAGGAGCGCGTACGCGAGGTAGCTCGCGCCCTCGCGGCGCACCCTCCCCTTCGACTGACGGAGGCGATCGCGCACGGGATCCCACGCGTCCCCTTCGCGCTCCTGGAACGTGACCACGAAGTCGGCGCCGACGAACATCGAGATCTGCTCGATGTCGAGCGCGCCCTCGCGCTCTTGCGGCGTGCGGGTGACGACGAAGAGGCTGTCCGGGTACTCCTCGATCTTGGGGCGCTGGTGCGGGTGGACGACGTCCTCGAGCGCGAGCGGGTGCAGCCCGTAGCGCTCGCCGATCGCCTGGACGACCTCGGCCGAGCCGATGCCGACGACGTCGATCCAGGTCACGCGGCGCTTCTTCGGACGTCGGAGCGCCTCGAGCCCGACGGACTCGTCGAGGGCCGTCTCGTCGTAGATGATGACGCGGACGTTGGAGCTCGCGGAGTCGGCGACGACGTCGAGGGTCCCCGGCGGCGCGCCGAGCTTCCTCGTCTTCGCCCTGCGGCGACTCCGCTTGCCGCGCGACATGCCCTGGAGCATCGAGCGACCGAGGCCGCCGCGTCCATTTTTCCGAGGGAAGCGGGGTGGTGAGGCGCGCCGACCATCGCGCCGGGGTCACAGGCACTCCATCACCACTAGGTCCAGGCACCGCTCCGGTGCGCGGCAGTCGCCGCAGTCGCAGACGCCCTCCGTGCACGCGAGGGGCATCCCGCCGCTGGTGCCGCAACGATCGTTGCATGCTCCACAGTGCTCGGAGCTCGTGTCGAGATCGACGCAGCGCGTCCCGCAGCACGTCGAGGCTGCCGTCCCCGCGCAGTCCTCTCCCCCCGCGACGCCCCCGCAGCGGCAGGCCCCGTCGACGCAGGCCTCGCCCTCGCCGCAGCGGACCCCGCAGCCGCCGCAGTGGCGCTCGTCGCTGGCCGTGTCGACGCACGAGTCGGCGCCGCAGGCGGTGAAGCGCGCGCGGTCGCAGTCGGAGCCGCACGCGAAGCCGCCCTCCCCGTCCGGCAGACACAGCGCGTTCGGCGGCGCGCACGCGACGTCGCACCCGCCGCAGCGCTCGGGGACCGTCTGGTCGAAGCCCTCGTCGACGTGATCGTCGCAGTCGTCGTCGGCGCCGTTGCAGACCTCGGCGGCCGCGACGCAGCCGTCGTCGAGGACGCAGAAGCCCTCCTCGATCGCGTCGGGGCGATGGCAGCGCCGGCCCGCCGGGCACGTCCCGTCCGGCGCGCACGCGTTCGGATGCGCGGCCGCGTCCACCGAGCAGGCGCCGAGGAGCAGCGCGAGCGCGACCCACCTCATCGCCACGCTCCGGCGACCACGAGAGCCGCGTGATCCGTCCCCACGAGGGGCACGAGCGCGACGCTCGGCGCGCTGGCCCCGGCGACCAGCTCGGCGATCAGCCACGCGAGGCCTGCGCCGCCGGCGACGGCGCCAGCGACCCACAGCACGTTGGCCGTGAGCGCGTCCTCGCGCGCCTGGACGAGGCGCCGGGCCGCCTCCTCGGCCTCCTCGACGGTGTCGGTCGGCGCGCGCTCGTACGCGGCGGCGCGCTC
>JAYRVK010000614.1:0-7074 GCA_041918555.1 Sandaracinaceae bacterium | reverse complement strand
GTCGGGATCCTGCTCGGCGCCGCCGAGCAGGATCTCGCGGCGGGCCGCCACGCGCTCGCGCTCGCGCGCGCGTCGGTGGTCTCGCAGGCCCTGCCCGAGAACGCGCCGCTCCGCATCCGGGCCGACGGGCTGCGCCTGCTCGCGCAGCAGCGCCTCTCGGGCGACGCGACGTCGCCGAGCGCCGACGAGCTCCTCGCGCCGCTCGTGATCCAGGCCGAGCTCGATCTGCGCGCGGGCGCCGTGTTCGCCGCGGTCCCGCGGCTCGACTTCGCGCTCGCGCGGCTCCCCGCGGGCTCGCCGCTCCGCGCGCGCGCCGAGCAGCTGCGCGCGGCGGCCGTCGCCGCGGTCGGCACGCCGGCCGGAGGTCCCCCGCCGACGTACGCGCCGCCGCCGCCAGGCGCGATGGTCCCCCCCCCCGAGCCGCCGCCGCCTCGCGATCCGAACGAGCGCGGCACCGGCGAGGCGGTCGAGCTCTACGTCACCGGCGCGATGCTCGGCGCGCTCACCGGCGGCTACATCCCGTTCGTCGCGTCGGACGACACGGCGGCCGGCGTGACCTACACCCTCTCGCTCATCGGCGGCGCGGGGCTGTTCGCGGTCGGCGTCCTGTCGCTCGACCTCACCGGCGCGCTGCGCACGGGGATCCCGCCGACGATCAGCTCGAGCATCCGCTTCGGCTTCGCGAACGGCATGCTCTCGTTCGGCCTCGCGGCCGCGCTCGGGGTGGACGATCCGACCGTGTACTTCAGCCTCGTGTGGGGGGGCACCGTGCTCGGCGCGTTGACGGGCCTCGGGGTCGGCTTCGGCCTCCAGCCCCGGGTGCCCGAGGAGCGCCTCGTCGAGTCGGTCGGGCTCTGGGGCGGCGCGCTCGGCACCGCGGCCGCGATGATCACCGAGTACCAGGATCCGGTCGCGGGTCTCGCGCTGTCGCTGATCGGCCTCGACGCGGGGATCCTCGCGGGGATCGTCGCCGTCGCGGGGGGCGGCCGGCTCCCCGCGCGGCGCACGCTCTTCCTCGACCTCGGCTTCGTCGCGGGCTTCGGGATCGGCTCGCTCGTGCCGCTCCTCTACTACACGCTCTCCCCGAGCGCCGCGTTCGAGCTCCCGGCGTTCGGCGTCGGCTCGCTCATCGGCTCGGTCGGCGGGTGGATCCTGCTGTGGTTCCTCACCGAGGGGATCGAAGAAGAGCAAGACGACTTGCCCCCCGTCGGCGTGTCGGTGGTGCCCGTCGAGGGCGGCGCGACGCTCTCGGTCTTCGGCGCCCTCTGACGCGCGATACCGCCTCCCGCTCGGGCCTGTTATACCGGCGCGATGTCCGACGCGAACCCGCTCCTCCACCTCGGCTTCGCCATCCCCTTCGATCGGATCGAGGTCGCGCACGTCGAGCCCGCCATCGACGCGCTGCTCGCCGCCGCGCAGGCTGCGATCGCGGAGATCGGCGAGGACCCCGCGCCGCCGACCTACGCCAACACGCTGGGCGCCCTCGAGGACGCGCTCGAGCCGCTCGATCGCGCGATGAGCGTGGTCGGGCACCTCGAGGCGGTGGCCACGACCGACCCGCTCCGCGACGCGTACAACCAGATCCAGCCGAAGGTCAGCGCGCTCTACTCGTCGATCCCGCTCGACGCGAAGCTCTACCGCCGCCTCGTCGCGTTCTCGCAGACGCCGGAGGCGGCCGCGCTCTCGCCGACCAAGCGCCGCTTCCTCGACAAGGAGCTGCGCGCCTTCCGCCGCAACGGCGCCGACCTCGACGAGGCGGGCAAGGATCGCCTGCGCGCCCTCGACGTCGAGCTCAGCAAGCTCACCACGAAGTTCGGCCAGAACCTCCTCGACGAGACGAACGCGTTCGAGCTCGTGATCGAGGACGAGGCGCGCCTCGCGGGCCTGCCCGAGAGCGCGCGCGCCGCGGCGCGCGCGTCGGCCGAGCAGAAGGGCCTCGCCGGGTGGCGCTTCACGCTCCAGGCGCCGAGCGCGTTCCCGATCCTCACCTACCTCGACGACGCGTCGATCCGCGAGCGCGTGTGGCGCGCGTACAACACCCGCGCGAGCTCCGGCGAGCGCGACAACTCCCCGCTGATCGAGCGCATCCTCGAGCTCCGCCGGGAGAAGGCCGCGCTCCTCGGCTTCGCGACGTTCGCCGACTACGTGCTCGAGGAGCGCATGGCCAAGAGCGGCGCGCGCGCCGGGCGCTTCATCGAGGACCTCACCGCGCGCACGCGCCCGTTCTTCGATCGCGAGACCGCGCACCTGACGGAGTTCCGCCGGGAGCTCGAGGGGCCCGATGCCCCCCCCCTCGCGCCGTGGGACGTCGGCTACTACGCGGAGAAGCTCCGCCAGGCGCGCTACGACTTCGACTCGGAGCTGCTGCGCCCCTACTTCGCCGCCGACGCGGTGATGCAGGGCCTCTTCTCGGTGGTCGAGCGCCTCTACGGCGTGCGCGCCGTGCAGGACCAGGGCGTGCCCGCGTGGGATCCCGACGTGCGCTACTACCGCCTGCTCGAGGGCGAGGCGCTCCGCGGCGCCTTCTACGTGGATCTCCATCCGCGCGAGAACAAGCGCGGCGGCGCGTGGATGAGCAGCTTCGTGACCGGCGGGCCCGAGCACGGCCCGCACCTCGGCCTCTTCTGCGCGAACGCGACGCCGCCGGTCGGCGACACGCCCGCGCTCTTGACGCACGACGAGGTGCAGACCCTCTTCCACGAATTCGGCCACCTCATGCACCACCTGCTGAGCGACGTGGAGGTGCGCAGCCTCGCGGGCACCAACGTCGCGTGGGACTTCGTGGAGCTGCCCTCGCAGCTCATGGAGAACTGGACGTGGGAGCGCGAGGCGCTCGATCTGTTCGCGCGCCACCACGAGACCAGGGAGCCGATCCCGGACGAGCTCTTCGAGAAGCTCACGCGCGCGCGCACCTTCCGCGCGGCCAGCGCGACGATGCGGCAGCTCGGCTTCGCGACGACCGACCTCGCGCTCCACGTCGAGCACGACCCCGCGGCCCACGGCGGCGCGGTCGCGTACGCCCGCGTGCGCATGGCGCCCTTCGCGGCGACGCCGCTCCCCGACGACTACGCGATGATCTGCGGCTTCGGGCACCTCTTCCAGGGCGCGGTCGGCTACGCCGCCGGTTACTACAGCTACAAGTGGGCCGAGGTCCTCGACGCCGACGTGTTCACCCGCTTCGTCGAGCGCGGCATCTTCGATCGCGAGGTCGGTGAGGAGCTGCGCCGCAAGATCCTCGCGCGGGGGGACAGCGCCGCGCCCGAGGAGCTCTTCCTCGACTTCATGGGCCGCGAGCCGAGCGTCGACGCGCTCCTCGCGCGCTCGGGCCTGACCTGAGCGTGCCTGCCCTCCGGTTCGCGGGCCCGGACGACGCGCCCACGCTGCTCGCCTTCATCCGCGAGCTCGCCGCGTACGAGCGCGAGCCCGACGCGGTCGAGGTGACGGAGGCCACGCTGCGCGAGCAGCTCGCGTCCTCGGCGCCGCCGTTCGAGTGCCTGATCGCCGAGGTCGACGGGGTCCCCGCGGGCTTCGCGCTGTTCTTCCACACGTACTCGACCTGGCGGGGTCGGCGTGGCCTCTGGCTCGAGGATCTCTACGTCCGGCCGGCGCGGCGCGGCGAGGGGATCGGACGCCGGCTCCTCGCGGCGCTCGCGCGGATCGCGCGCGACCGCGGCTGCGCCCGCTTCGAGTGGTCGGTCCTCGACTGGAACGAGCCGGCCATCCGCTTCTACCGGAGCCTCGGCGCGGTCCCCCTCGACGAGTGGACGCGCTGGCGCCTCCACGGGGACGCGCTCGAGGCCCTCGGTACACGAACGCAAGAATAGTTGCGGACTAGTTCTGCGCGAGGATGCGCCGCACGCCGCTCAGCGAGTGCGACAGCAGCGCGTCGCGGGCCACGCCGCCGCCGACGCACGCGAGATACAGCGGCATCCCGTGCACGTGCACGATGCGCACCGCGATCTCCGCGCCGCGGAGCAGCGGCGGCAGCGGGATCCCGAGGATGCTCTTGGCCCACAGGGGCGCGATCGCGGCGAGCTCGCGGCACACCGCGGGATCGCCCGCGGTCGAGAGCGTGAGGCCGTCGTCGTCGGCGAGGACGAGCGCCTCGAGGCGGCCCCGATCCCGCACGTGCTCGAGCTGGAACCCGAGCGCGAGCTCGCGGTGGTTGCTGCGGCGGCTGCGGCGCTCTTCGAGAAGAATCATGGAGTGCGTCCCTCCGGTGTAACCCGATGTAGGATGCGACCGTACAGCGGCTCGATCCGGGACCGCAAACAAACGGCCGGCCTCGTGCTAGAAACGCACGACGATGAGCCTCCGCGAGGTGCTCGACAGCCATCGGGTGGTCGTCTGCGTCGGCTGCGGCGGGGTCGGCAAGACCACGACGGCCGCATCGCTCGCGGTGCACGCGGCGATGAGCGGCAAGCGCGTGCTCTGCCTGACCATCGACCCGGCGCGGCGGCTCGCGAACAGCCTCGGGCTCTCGGAGATGACGAGCGAGGAGCAGCTCGTCGCGCGCCCGCTCTTCGAGGAGAGGGGCCTCGCGCTCGAGGGCGAGCTCTCCGCGATGATGCTCGACACCAAGACCACCTTCGACGACCTCGTGCGCCGCTACGCGTCGAGCCCCGAGATCGCCGAGCGCATCATCGGCAACAAGGTCTACGAGTACCTGAGCGGCTCGCTCGCGGGCACGCAGGAGTACATGGCGATGGAGAAGCTCCACGCCGTGCGCGCGGACGATCGCTACGACCTGATCGTGCTCGACACGCCGCCGACCTCGAACGCGCTCGACTTCCTCGACGCACCGGAGCGCATGGCGGACCTCGTCGACTCGCCCGCGATGCGCTGGTTCGTGCAGGCGTTCGAGGGCGCCGGGAAGTTCTCCTTCAACCTCGTGGGGAAGGGCGCCGCGTTCCTCCTGCGCGGGCTCTCGCGCTTCACGGGCACCGGCTTCCTCGAGATCCTCGCCGAGTTCATCACCGACTTCAACGATCTGTTCGGCGGGTTCCGGCAGCGCGCGACCGAGGTCTCGCAGGCGCTGCGGAGCGACGACGTCGCCTTCGTGATCGTGACGAGCCCGAACCCCCTCGCGATGGACGAGGCGATGTTCTTCGCGCGCCGCCTCGAGGAGCTCCACATGAAGCGCGACGCGTTCGTGATCAACGGCATGCGCGCGCTCTATGCGGAGCCCTCGCTCCAGGAGGCGGAGCTCGCCGCGCTGGTGACCCCGCACCTGGCGCCGGACGTCGACGCGCGGCGCACGGTGAAGCGGATGCGGCGCGCCGTCGACGACGCGCGGACGCAGGCCATCGCGGATCGCATCCAGGCGGATCACCTGCGCCAGCGGGTCGGCAAGGATCTCCTCTTCGTCGAGGTCCCGCACCTCGAGGAGGACGTGCACGACCTCGCCGCGCTCAGCCGCGTCGCCGCGTACCTGACGGGCGCCGAGACGATGCCGACCGTGATCGCCTGACTAGGCGCGCTCCGCGCCCGCGGCCTCGTCGGTCCAGTGCTCGTGCTGGGAGCGCCACCGCCGCACGCGGGCCCGCGGCAGGCTCGCCCGCAGCTGCGCGAGCACGTCCTTGCGCTTGGCGGCGCGCGCCGCCCGGAGCTCCTCGCGGTGCTGCGCGCGGAGCCGGGCGCGCAGCTCGTCGAGGTCGATCTCGAGCAGCCCGGCGATCTCCGCGGCTCGGCGCCAGCGGCCCTCCGCCACGTGCGCGTTCAGCTCGCGGTAGAGCCCGCCGAGCTCCTCGATCCGTGCAACGAAACTTTCGCGGTCCGTGCTCATGTCGCCTCCCTGCACCCAGGTAGCAGAGCCGCGCACGGTGCGTGAAATTCCCGGCCGGCGACGCGCAGCTCAATGCGGCCCGTACGGACCCACCGCGTAGGGATCCGGGGTGGCCTTGGCCGCGGCGATGAGCTCCGCCGCGCCGCGGTCGAGCTGCATCTCGGCGAGCTCGACGCCCATTCGCGCCGCGCGCGTGAGGCGCTGCGCGTGATCCGGCGCCTCCACGTACCCGTCGACCGACGCGGTGAGGAGCTTCTCCCCGTCGACCGAGCCGACCATCCCGTCGATCCGCATGCGGGTCTCGCCGTCGTCGTCGAAGCGCGCGTACGCGGCGATCGGCGTGGTGCAGCTGCCCTGGAGCCGGCCGAGGTAGGCCCGCTCCGCCTCGACGGCGAGGCGGGTCGGGCGGTGCTCGAGCGGGCGCAGGAGCTCGAGCAGCTCGCGGGCGCCGACGCGCGCCTCGATCCCGAGGGCGCCCTGGCCGACCGCGGGCAGCGACGTGTCGTGCGGGATGCGCCAGTAGTCCACGTCGAGCTCGAGCCGCCGGATCCCCGCGGCGGCGAGCACGATCGCGTCGAACTGACCGTCCTCGAGCTTGGCGAGGCGCGTCCCGACGTTGCCGCGACACACGGCGAAGCGCAGGTCCGGCCGCGCGGCGCGCAGCTGGCAGCTCCGACGCAGCGAGCTCGTGCCCACGAGCGCGCCCTTCTTCAGCTCGCTGAGCGCGAGGCCGCCCCGGCTCACCAGCACGTCGTGCGGGTCCTCGCGCGCGGGCACGCACACGAGCCCGAGCCCCTCGCCGAGCACGTCGGGCACGTCCTTCATCGAGTGCACCGCGAGCTCCGCGAGCCCGTCGGCCAGCGCCGCCTCGACCTCGTTGATGAAGAGCCCCTTGCCCCCGATCTTCGCGAGCGGCTGATCGAGCACCACGTCGCCCTTGGTCACGACGTGCACCTCCTCGATCGTGACGTCGGGGCGGTGCTCGCGGATCCGCGCGGCGACCCAGCGCGTCTGCGCGAGGGCGAGCGGGCTCTTCCGCGTGGCGATCCGGATCTTCGTCATGACGCCTTTCCGCGGCTCGGGGCCGCCTCGAGCACGCGCGACGGCTCCGCCGCGCCGTCGTCCGCGTCCTCGCCCTCCAGATCGAAGAGGCGCCGCGTGGTCTCGACCAGCGCCTGCCCGTCCGGCGTCCCCGCGCTCGCCTTGAGCTCTGCCGTCGCGCGATGGACCAGCTTGTTCGTCATCGCGTCGAGCATCTTGTCGAGCGACTTGCGCTCGGCCTCGCCGAT
>JAYRVK010000613.1:0-3272 GCA_041918555.1 Sandaracinaceae bacterium | reverse complement strand
CCGGAGGATCCCCAGCGAGAGCATGCGGCGCGCGCCCGCGGGCGCGATGAGGGTGTGGCCCGGGCAGCGATCGAGGAACGCGTCGTCGTACATCGCGTCGGGCAACAGGGTCAGGCCCGCGGTGGGGCGCGGGTTGCACTCGACGGCGACCAGCCCCTCGGGGGTGCGCAGGAAGTCGAAGGAGACGCGACCGTGGTAGCCCGTCGCCTCCACGATGCGGCGCACCGCGTCGAGGGCCTCGTCGTCGACGATCGAGTCGAAGAGGATGCCGCCCGCGTGCTCGAGGGTGAGGGGGTGCACGTACGTCGAGTGCGCGGCGACCCGGCCGTGGTGGCAGACGCTGAACGTGCAGACGTCCTGGCCCGCGACGAACTCCTGCACGACGAACGGGTTCGCGGCCGTCGGCGCGCACTCGTCGAGCGCGACCGCGCCGGCGAGCGGGCCTTCGTTCGTGAACAGCTGCACGCCGCCTCGCGAGAACGCCTGCCGCGCGAAGAAGCGGGGGAAGTCCCGCACCGCGTCGGCGAGCTCCGCGGGCGTGCGCGCTACGACCGTGTGCGGCGCGCGCAGGCCGAGCTCCTCGGCGAGCGCGATGAACGACACCTTGTCGTGCAGGCGCCGCAGCACCTCGAACGACGGGAAGAAGGGCTCGGTGAGCGCCTCGATCCGCGGGCGCTCGCGCGCGAGGTAGAGGACCTCCTCGAACGACGGGAGGAGCCGGTGGATCGTGTGCTCCCGGAGGATCTCCACGACGTCGTCGACGAAGCCCCTCGGATCCTCGGAGGGTCTGCGCGTCACGAAGTGGCCGGCCGCGTACCTCGAGTGCCCTCCGGGCGCGGCGCGGAACGTGTCCGACGCCCACGCCCGGTGCCCGCCTCGGCCGAGCTTCCGGATCTCCTCGATCGCGTAGGGCATGCGAGAGCTGGTGACGAGGACGTCCACGCCCAAGAGGCTACGCGCCGCCCGGGCGTTGGCCACTCCGCGCGCGGCGCTTAGATCTGCGGCGTGCGACGGTCGTTGCCTCGCCTCGCGATCCCGCTCCTCTTGATCTCCGCGTGGGCGGCGCCGGCCGCGCCTCAAGCCGAGGACCTCGAGGGCGCGCGCGCCCGCTTCGAGGGCACGTGGCAGCTCGCGGTCACCTCCGCGCAGGCGCAGCAGACGATCGAGCAGGGCATCGAGCGCGCGATCGAGGGGCTCCCGTTCTACGCGCAGCCGATCGCGCGCGACCGCCTGCGGAGCGGCACCCCCGTGATCCGGCGCATCGAGCTGGCGTTCGGCGGGGAGGGCGACGTGGCGGTCAGCTTCGACGGCCGCCGCTACGAGACGCCCCTCGGTCGGACCGTCGCGCGCACGCGTCAGGGTGACGGCGAGCGCCTCCGCGTGACGCAGCGCCTCCGGCCGACCGGCGAGCTCGAGCAGGTGTTCGAGGGCGCGTCGGGCACGCGGTGGTACGTCTACACGCCGCGCGGCGACGGTCAGCTGCGGCTCGACTCGACCACGAACAGCGAGCGGCTGCCGCAGCCCGTGCACTTCGCGCTCGAGTACCGGAGGCGCTGATCAGCTACAGCGGCCCGTCGACGAGCCCGTGCACGAACTGGCGGACCTCCGGCACCTCCGACGCGCGCGCCTCCTCCACGGTGCCCTCCCAGATCAGCGCGCCGCGGTGGAGCATGCCGACGCGGTCCGCGATCGTGAGCAGGCCGGCGACGTCGCTCGAGATCACCACGTTGGTGGTCCCGGCGAGCCGCTGCTCCTCCTTGATCAGGTCGTAGATCTTCTGGCTGGTCACGGGGTCGAGGCCGGCGGTCGGCTCGTCGTAGAGGAGCAGGCGCGGGCGCGAGACCGTCGCACGCGCGACCCCGACCCGCTTCTTCTGCCCGCCCGAGAGCCCTCCGACCGCGCGCTCCTCGAAGCCGGAGAGCGCCATCCGCGCGAGCCGCTCCGCCACGCGTTCCGCGATCTCCTGCTCGGGGAGATCGAACAGTCGCCGCAGTGGGAAAGCGATGTTGTCACCGACGCTCAGGTAGTCGAAGAGCGCGTAGTTCTGGAAGAGCATCCCGACCGAGCGGCGCATCTCCATCAGCGCCGCGTCGTTCATGGTCGTGACCTCGCGGCCGTCGATCTTCACCGAGCCCCGCGCGGGCGCGATCAGCCCCGCGATGACCTTGAGCAGGACGCTCTTGCCCGCGGCGCCCGGCCCGATCAGCGCGTAGATGCCGCCCTCGGGGACGCGGAGGCTCACGCCCGTGAGCACCCGCTTGTCCCCGAAGGCGACGTGGACGTCGCGGACGTCGATCAAACGCCCCGGAGCGTGGTGGCCTTGTGGACGCGGCCGACCGCGACCGCGTACGCGGCCATCCGCATCGAGATGTTGCGGCTCCGGGTCTCGGACCAGAGCGCCTCGAACGAGCTCTTCATCACCTTGCGCAGCTCCTCGTTCACCTTCGGCTCGTCCCAGTAGAAGTGCTGCATGTTCTGCGCCCACTCGAAGTAGGAGACGGTCACCCCGCCGGCGTTCGCGTAGATGTCGGGGAGCACGTGCACGCCCTTCTTCGAGAAGATCTCGTCGGCCTGCGGCGTCGTCGGCCCGTTCGCGCCCTCGACGATGATCTTCGCCGCGACATCGCTCGCGTTGTCCTTCGTGAGCACGCCGCCGAGCGCCGCCGGGATGAGGATGTCGCAGTCCGTCGTGAGGATCGCCTCACCCGAGACCGGGTCGCCGCCCTTCCATCCCGCGAGGCTGCGGTGCTTCTCCGAGTACGCGATCGCGTCGTAGACGTTGATGCCGCCCTCGTTGACGTAGCCGCCCGAGATGTCGGCGATGCCGACGATCTTCGCGCCCTCCTCGGCGAAGAGGCGCGCGGCCCACGAGCCGACGTTGCCGAAGCCCTGCACGACGACGCGCTTGCCCGCGAGGGTGTCGTTCGTCGCGGCGAGGAGGTTCTGGCACGCGTAGAGGCAGCCTCGGCCCGTCGCCGCGGAGCGACCGAGCGAGCCGCCGAGCTCGATGGGCTTGCCGGTGACGACGCCGGGCGCGTAGCCGCGGTACTTCGTGTACTGATCGAAGATCCACGCCATCGTCTGCGAGTTCGTGTACATGTCCGGCGCCGGGATGTCGGTCGTCTGCCCGATGACCTCGTAGATCCCGTCGACGAACTTGCGCGTGAGCCGCTGGAGCTCGTGCTCGGAGAGCTTGGTCGTGTCGACGCAGATCCCGCCCTTGCCGCCACCGTAGGGCACGCCGACCACCGAGGTCTTCCACGTCATGAGCT
>JAYRVK010000612.1:0-1708 GCA_041918555.1 Sandaracinaceae bacterium | reverse complement strand
TCGCGGGCCTCGCCGTCGTCGGGGCCGATCTGCAGTCGGAGCCCGCCGCGGGCGCCCGCGCCGAGCACACGCGCGCGCGCGCCGCGCGTCTGCTCGAGCCAGCGCTCGGCCTCGGGGAGCGCGAGGAGCGCGTTGACGACTTCGCTCGCACGCGCCTCGGCGCCGGATGGCAGCGGCCGCGACACCCCACCGTCACCGAGCGCGCGCCACGTGCTCGCGTCGACCTCGGGGATCCGCCACCGACCGGTCGCTTCGTCGTAGCGGCCGACGCCGAGGAAGCGCCAGCTCGTCTCGTCGACGCGGCCAAGCACGAACGCGGTCTCCGCCGGCCGCTGGCCCGGCACCACCGCGCGCGCCTCCGTCGGGGTCACGAGAGACTCGGCGCGATCGAGGAACACGAAGAGGTGCCCGCCGAAGCGCGCGGTCGTCGGCTCCACGTGCTCGAGGCCGAACGCTCGCGCGAGGTCGTCCTGGTGGAGGACGGTGCCGCGTTCGGGCGCGAGCTGCTCGGGCGCGAACACGCGCTCGAGGCGCGCCACGACCACCATCGAGGCGTCCGCTTCGATCGATGGACCGCTCGGGTTGTCCGAGGTGAGGCGCCAGCCGCGCCCCTCTCGCGCCACACGCTTGATCTGGTAGCCGTGCGCGTCGGTCTCGGCCGGCACTTGCACGAGGACGACGCGCCCGTCGACGTCAGCGGCGCGCGCGCCGCGCGCGAGCCGAAAGATCGCCCAGTCGCCCGCGCGGAGCGGCGCGCGGCCGCCGTCCATCGAGTCACCTGCGACGCGAACGGCGAACAGCGCGGCCGCGCTCGACGCATCGATGGGCAGCTCGACGACATCCTCCTCGCCTGCCACGCGGTCCATAGCGTCTCCATCCGCGTCTCGGTCTGCGCCGCGGCGGCGAGCTCGACCGGATCGAAGCGCCGGTTGCGCCACGGGAGGTTCGCGTAGTCGATCGAGTCCTTCACTCCGAAGTACCGAAACGGGACGAGGCGCTTCAGCGCGATGCCCACGTCGATCCCCGCGCGGTGCGCGACGTAGTCGTCGAAGAGGCCGAGCGCGTCGGCGCCATCGGCCCGCTCCGGCGTGGCGGTGAGGCCGAGGAGGAACCCGGGCGTGAGCGCCTCGAGGATTGCGCGGTAGGAGCGGGCGGCTGCGTGGTGCACCTCGTCGACCACGACGTAGTCGAACTGCTCCGCGCGGAGTGCCTCGAGGTGTGGCGGCCGCGCGAGCTTGGCGACCGACGCGAACACGAGATCGGCGTGGAGCTCGCGGCTGCTCCCCGCGCACCACCCGACGCTCGCGGATGCGCCCCGCTCGCGCAGCAGGGCGCGGAACTGTCCCGCCGCCTGGAGCAGCAGCTCGCGTCGGTGCGCGAGGAACAGGAGCCGCGGCGGGCTCGTCCGGCCGAGCTCGTCCCACAACTGCGCGTAGTCGAGCACCGCGACCAGGGTCTTGCCGAGGCCCGTCGCGAAGACGGTCAAGGCGCGCGATTGGCCGCGTGCGCGCGCTGCGCGAAGCTCGACGAGCGCCGCGGTCTGGGCATCGTGGGGCGTCGGCAGGGTCCGGGCCGCGTCATCGAAGAGCTCGCCAGGCGGCAAGGGCTGGGGCCGCTCCCGCGCCCGCCGGGCGTACTCCGCCACCCACTCGGCGGTCAGCGGGTGAGCGCCCGCCCAGAGCGCATCGAAGGCGTCGCGCACCGCGCC
>JAYRVK010000611.1:0-4336 GCA_041918555.1 Sandaracinaceae bacterium | reverse complement strand
GGCGTCGAGCTCCGGCGGGATCCCGTCGGCGAGGGTCGAGGGGATGGGCGGGGCCTCGCGGATGTGCCGCAGGATGAGGTCCGGCGTCGTCCCGTCGAAGGGCGGATGGCCCGTCAACATCTCGTGCAGTACACAGCCGAGCGCGTAGAGATCGGCCTTACCGGTCAGCGGCTTCCCGCGCGCCTGCTCGGGCGCCATGTACTCCGGCGTCCCGAACACGGCGCCGCTCGCCGTGAGGCGGAGCTCGCCCTTCATCTTCGCGAGCCCGAAGTCGAGCAGCTTGATGAAGTCCATCCCCGTGCCCCGGTCGATCACGAAGACGTTGTCGGGCTTGATGTCCCGGTGGATGACGTCGAGCTCGTGCGCGCGCGCCAACGCCGAGGCCATCTGGCGCGCCATGTCGACCGCGCGGTGTGGAGCGAGCGGCCCACGCTCGATCACGCGCGAGAGCGGCTCGCCCACCAGGAACTCCATCACCAGATAGGCGAGCCCGTCGCGCGTCTCGCCGTAGTCGGTGATGTCGATGATGTGCTCGTGATCGATCCGGTTGGCGGCCTTGGCCTCGCGGAGGAACCGCTCTCGATTGGTCTTGTCGCCCGCGAGATCGGGGGCGAGGAACTTGATCGCGACGTCCTTGCCGACGACCTCGTGCCGCGCGCGGTAGACGGTCCCCATCCCGCCCGCGCCGATCCGCTCCGTGATGACGTAGCGGCCCGCGATCGTGCGGGCGAGGAGCGGATCGGGGAGCGCCTCGAGCGAGCCTCCGTCGAGCGGGCACACGGTGGGCTCGCCGCGCCACTTCGCGCCACATATCGTGCAGACCAACACGGGAGCCCCCTCGCGCCCGAAGGGTATCGTGGACCGCGCGTTTCCGCATGGATCAATCCGCGCACGGATTGAGCGGCGGTGGGGCCGTGCTATCCGTGGACGTCGTGACCGAACACCTCATCGGGTACATCGAGTCGATGGCCGAGCTCGCGCCGGTCTGGGGCTTCGCGCTCATCGTGCTCTTCATGACCATCGAGAGCTCGTTCATCCCGTTCCCGAGCGAGGTCGTGATGATCCCGGCGGGGTTCCTCGCCGCGCGGGCCAGCCTGTCGCTCGGCGCCCCGATCCCGGACGCGATCCTCGCGGTCGTCGCCGGCACTGCCGGTTCCCTGCTCGGCGCGTACGTGAACTACGTCCTCGCCGCCTGGCTCGGCAAGCCCTTCCTCGAGCGCTACGGCAAGTACGTCCTGCTCGGGCCCGACAAGCTCGCGCGCGCCGAGGAGGTCTTCCTCGAGTACGGGGCAGGGGCGACGTTCGTGTGCCGCCTGCTCCCCGCGATCCGACAGCTCATCAGCATCCCCGCGGGCCTCGCCAAGATGCCACTCGGATCGTTCTCGCTGTTGACGGGCCTCGGCGCCGGCATCTGGGTCGCCGTCCTCACCGGGATCGGGTACTACCTGGGCGCCACCACGGCGGAGATGAGCTACGCAGACCTGGTCCACGAGGGCACGGCCATGATCACCGCCAACTCCTGGTGGGTGATCCCCGGACTCGTGCTCGGGTTCGCGGGCTACGTGCTCGTGACCAACCGGATCATGCGTCGCGCGAAGCCCGTCGAGGCCAGCTGATCGCCAGCCCCGGGGGATTCTTGACATCCCCGGTCGGCAAAACCAGAGTCCCCGCGTGAAGCTGTCCAACAAGGGACGCTACGGGGTCAAGGCGATCTTCGACATCGCCTTCCACAACCACGGCAAGGCCACCCAGATCAAGGAGATCGCCGAGCGCCAGGCGATCCCGCCCCGGTTCCTCGAGCAGATCTTCCAAGACCTGAAGCGGGCCGGCCTGGTCACGAGCAAGCGCGGGCCGCGCGGGGGCTATCAGCTCGCGCTCGAGCCCTCTCGGATCCGGCTCGGCGACATCATCCGCGCGCTCGAGGGCCCGGTCACCCTGCTCGACGGGGCGCGCAGCCCCGAGGAGGGCGAGGGCGACGCCACGAGCCGCGCGGTCACCGACGAAGCGTTCGAGGACCTCGCCTCGCAGATCGAGGCTTGTTTCGACGGCAAGACCATCGAAGATCTCTGCGAGCGCGGCGAAGCGCTCGGCTACCGTCGGCGCCCGCCGGGCAAGTACGTCTACGTGATCTGAGCTCAGCGAGGTGCGTTGGTGGTCGTGACGGCGCCGGTGGTGGACAGCGTGCTGAGCCTGATCGGGGGCACACCTCTGGTGCGCCTGCAGCGCGTGGCTCCCCCCGAGGGGGCCGCGATCTGGGGCAAAGCGGAGCACCTGAACCCGGGCGGCTCGGTTAAGGACCGGATCGCGCTGGCGATGATCGAGCGCGCCGAGCGAGACGGCTCGCTCCGACCGGGGACGACCGTGATCGAGCCGACGAGCGGCAACACCGGGATCGGCCTCGCGCTCGTCTGTGCGAAGAAGGGCTACCCGCTCGTGCTCACCATGCCCGCGAGCATGTCGCTCGAGCGCCGCCAGCTCCTCGGCGCCTGGGGCGCCGAGATCGTGCTGACCGACCCGGAGCGTTTCATGGAGGGCGCCATCGAGGCCGCGGACCGCATCGCGCACGAGCGCGGCGGCTTCCGCCCGCGGCAGTTCGACAACCCCGCCAACCCGCAGGCCCACGCGGAGACGACGGCGATCGAGATCCTCGAGGCGCTCGGCGACGCGCCGATCGCGGCGTTCGTCGCCGCGGTCGGGACCGGCGGGACGATCAGCGGCGTCGCGCGCGTGCTCAAGGACGCGCGGTCGAGCACGCGCGTCGTCGCGGTCGAGCCCGCGTCGAGCCCCGTGCTCGGCGGCGGACCTGTGGGGCCCTCGAAGATCCAAGGGATCAACGCGGGCTTCGTCCCCGTGAACTACCACGCAGACCTCGTCGACGAGGTGGTCACCGTCACGGACCGCGACGCCTGGGACATGAAGCTCCGGCTCGCGCGCGAGGAGGGCCTGCTCGTCGGGGTCAGCGCCGGCGCGAACGTCATCGCCGCGACCCGGGTGGCCGCGGCGTTCGGGCCCGACCAGCAGGTGGTGACCATCCTGTGCGACACCGGGGAGCGGTACTTCAGCCTGCGCGAGTTCTTCGAATGAGCGCGCGCGTCCTGCTGATCGGTGCGGGCGGGCTCGGCTCGGGGGCGGGGCTGGTCCTCGCCCGGTGCGGCGTCGCGATCACGGTCCTCGACGACGACCGCGTCGACACGAGCAACCTCCACCGCCAGGTCCTCTACGACGACGCGGACGTGGGGCTCGACAAGGTCGATTGCGCGCGACGGCGCCTCGCGCGCGAGGGCGCGGAGGTCGATTCGGTCCACGGGCGGCTCTTGCCCTCGAACGCCGTCGAGCTCGTCCGCGGCTTCGACGTGGTGGTGGAGGGCGCCGACAACTTCGCCACGAAGTTCCTCGCGAGCGACGCCTGCCAGCTCGCCAGCGTACCGCTGGTCTCGGCCGGCGCCGTCCGGTGGAGCGGCTGGGCCCTCGCGTCGATCCCCGGGACGAGCGCGTGCCTGCGGTGCGTGTTCGAGGACATCCCGCGTGACCGCGTGGAGACGTGCGCGCAGGCCGGCGTCGTCGGCCCCGTGGTGGGCGTGATCGGCGCCCTCGAGGCGTCTCTCGCCATCCGGCTGCTCCACGGCGACGCGCGCGCAGCGGGCGAGCTCTGGAGCTACCGCGCCCTCGCCGCGGATCCGCTGCGCGCGACGCGCGTTCGGGCGCGCGCGGGCTGCTCGTGCGCCGCGCGCACGGTCCCCACCCCGCTGACGCCGGAGCGCTATGCTCCGGCCCCTTCCCCCCACTCCGTCTGAGGTAAGAGAGATGCCGATCACCGTTCGTATCCCCACCCCGCTCCGCACCCTCACCGGCGGCGCCGACGAGGTCCACGCGGAGGGCGTCGCGACCGTCGGGGCGCTGATCGACGCGCTCGAGGCGCGGCACCCGGGCCTCAAGGACCGCCTCTGCGACGAGAAGGGCGTCCGCCGCTTCGTGAACATCTACGCGAACGACGAGGACATCCGCTTCCTCGACGACCTCGACACGAAGCTGAAGGACGGAGACTCGGTCCAGATCGTCCCGGCCATCGCGGGCGGCTGACCATGCGCTTCGCGCGGCATGTCCTGCTGCTCGAGATCGGGGAGCGCGGCCAGGAGCGCCTCGCGGCCTCTTCGGTTCGCCCCGTCGGAGGCAGCGAGCGCGCGAGAGAGGTCGCGCGGACGTACCTCGCCCGCGCCGGCGTGGGCCTCGACGAGGAGGGGCGGCCCGCACCGATCCCGGACGTCCGCGCGGGCCGACCCGAGCTCGACGAGGCCGCGTCGTACCTCGCGGGCGCGCTCGCCGCGGTCGAGGCGAT
>JAYRVK010000610.1:0-3213 GCA_041918555.1 Sandaracinaceae bacterium | reverse complement strand
GGGCGAGGGAGAGGGCGAGGGCGAGGGCGAGGGCGAGCGCGAGGGCGAGCGCGAGGGCGAGGGCGAGGGCGAGGGCGCGGTCTCGGAGCGAGAGTCCGACGACGACGCGACCGCGATCACGGGGCGGCCGAGCTTCGAGCGGTGGGCGCCCGCGGCTCCTCCGGGAGCGACCCCGCCATCGGTCCCGCCGCCCGGCATCAGCTGGGCCGCGCCACCGGCCGCGGAGCCCGAGACCGCCGAGGAGATGGAGCGCGCCGCGGTCGAGCTCGCTTCGCAGGGAGGCGCGGCGGCCAACGCTCGCGCGGTCGGGCTCCTGCGCCGGTGCCTCGCGCTCGAGCCGCACCGCTTGTCGGCGGCGCGCCACCTCGTCGGCCTCGCCGACCGCGCCGTCGCGCCGCAGACGATCCACCTCGCGCGCGGGCTGCTCTCGCGGGTCGATCCCGCGCTCGCCAACCGCGAGCCGATGCGGGCCGCGCTGCCCTCGGAGCTCAGCGACTGGCTGCGCGGAGGACCGATGGCCATCCATCGCGAGCTCTGGCGGATGCTCTGGGAGCACGCCCTGCCCCTCTTCCGCGAGCGCCTCGAGCGCGCCGTGCTCCCGAACGATCGCGTGCTCCGGATCGCGACCGACTCGGTCTCGCGCGCGTTCGTCCGTGCGCTCGAGGCCCTCCGAATCGTCGACCTGCCCGTGTTCTACTACACCGCGAACCAGACCCCGCTCCTGCGCGTGTTCCGCACGGCACCCCCGACGCTGCTCGGCACCGGCCCCTTCGCGCCGAGCGAGGACGCGATGTGCTTCGCGATCGGCCGCGCGCTCGAGCTGTCACGCCCCGAGCACCTCCTCCTCGCGACGCTCCCACCCGAGCGCGCCGCGACGACCGCGGAGGCGGTGAACGCCGCGTTCGGCCCCGCCGACGAGGGCGGCACCGTCTCGCGCGAGGCGGCGACCCTGGCCGGCGAGCTGTGGCGCACGATCCCGGCGCGCACGCAGGCCGAGGTCCGCGAGATCCTCGTCACCGGCGAGCGCTGGGCGGACGTGGAGGCGCTCCGCGAGGCGACGCTCGCGTCGGGTGACCGCGCGGGCCTGCTGGCGTGCGGCGACCTGGGTCAGGCCCTGCGCGTGGTCGCCCCCGGCGTCGACGGCGAAGCGGCGCTGACCGAGGCCCTCGCCTCCGGTCGCGCCGCCGCCCTCGTCCGCTTCGCGTTCGGCGAGCTCGCCGAGCGCTGAGGATCAGGTCGTCCCCGCGATGCACGAGGCGTCGCAGGCCACGTGGACCTCGTCCTGACCCGGCGTGCAGCTCGGGAGGCAGATCGGCATGCCCTCGTCGTCCATCAGGCACGCGAGGAGACAGCCGCTGCAGAGCTGGATCGGGTAGATGAACTCGTCGCTCACCACCTCGGCGCCCCCCGCGGTGCGACCGATCGCCTTCACCGCGACCACGATCATCGCGTCGGTCCCCGCGAGCGCGCCGAGCTCCGCGACGTACGCCGCCGGCACGATCTGCGCGCCACCGAGCCCCTCGCCCGCTTGCATGCCGTCGCCCGACGCGATGGCCACGCTGCCCGCGGGAACCGTGAACGGGTTCGGGCCTCCGAACGCGAGCGGAGCGTTGCCGATGTCGCGGATCTCGATCTCCAGCGCCTCGACGTGCATCACGTTCGGGTCGGCCATCACCGGGAAGCCGGACACGCCAGACTGCGCGAGGCTGATGAGCTGATTCAGGTAGCGGAACTCCGCCTCGTAGCTATTACCGGGCACGGAGACGTCGAGGTACCCGATGGTCCGCGCGCTCCCGTTCGTCGTGTACGTGCACGAGTCGTCCGGGGCGATCACGTTGCCCACCACCAACCCCGGATTACCCGGCGCACAGCCCGAGAGAGCCACGAGGGCAGCCACGAAGAGCGCTCGACGCATGAATCCTCCGGGGGTGATCACGCGATCACTCTACCGGTGGTCGGGGGCGCAGACCAAATTCGTGGCTCAGCGCGAGCGGCTCGATCCGCACCTCGCCCGGCGCGCCCGGCACGACGAAGTGCACGCGCGCGCCCTCGCGCTTCTTGTCCGCGACGAGGAAGCCCCGCACGCGCGCGGTGGTGCGCGAGTCGAGGTCCGAGGGGAGCCCGATGCGCACGAGCAGCGCGATCAGGCGCGCCTCGTGGGCGCGCGCGCGCGCGTCGCCGAGCGACGCCGCGACACGGAACGCTGCGATCATCCCGAGCGCGACGGCCTCACCGTGCCGCAAGCCGACGAACCCCTCCGCCGCCTCGAGCGCGTGACCGATCGTGTGACCGAGGTTCAGCGCACGCCGCAGCCCCCCTTCGCGCTCGTCGCGCGCGACGATGCGCGCCTTGAGCACGACCGCGCGGCGGATCGCACGCCGCAGCGCGGCCTCGTCGCGCGCGAGCAGCGCCTCGGCGTCGGCCTCGAGCGCCGCGACGGCGGCCTCGGAGTCGAGCCACGCAGCCTTGACGACCTCGGCGAGCCCCGAGCGCAGCTCCGCGTCGGGGAGCGTCGAGAGGGTCTCGACGTCGATCCGCACGTGCGCCGGCTGGTGGAACGCGCCGACGAGGTTCTTGCCGTGCCGCCGATCGAAGCCGGTCTTGCCGCCGACGGAGGAGTCGACCATCGCGAGGGTCGTCGTCGGGACCTGGACGAAGCGGACGCCGCGCAGCAGCGTGGCCGCGGCGAAGCCCGCGAGGTCTCCGACCACCCCACCCCCGACCGCGACCACCACGCCGCCGCGATCGAGCCCCGCGTCGAGCGCCGCGTCCCAGATCCGCTCGACCGCCGCGATCGTCTTGTGCTCCTCGCCGGGCGTCAATACAACTTGCGTACGTGCACCGATCGCCGCCGTGATCTGCTCGGCCCAGGGTCGCGCCACGTTCGAGTCCGTGACGACCATCGCCGACGTCGGCGCGAGCTCGCGGAGCTCATCGGACAGCCCCTGGCGAGGACCGAACGCGACCCGGTACGTGCGCGCGCCGAGCGGCACCACGACCTCGTCGCGCCGCGCGATCGCGCGGAGCTCCTCGAGGACCTCGGGCGCCGGCCGCTCCGTCGACACCACCGCGTTCGCCTCCGCGTAGGCCTCTGCGCGCGCGGCGAGCCGCGCCTCGAGCTCCGCCGCCAGAGGGCGGCCTTCGCCCTCCCCGATCCGCGCGCGGAGGGTCGCGGGGCCGGCGGTCAGGGTGATCAGCGCGCCCGCCTCGAGG
>JAYRVK010000609.1:0-3500 GCA_041918555.1 Sandaracinaceae bacterium | reverse complement strand
GATGCCGTCGCCGTCCGAGTCGCGGGTGTCGGCGCAGCCGCTGCTCATGCCGCCGTCGGTCCCGGGGGGGACCCCGCCTCCGTCGCGGCCGGCGCTGAGCGAGCCGGGGGAGCAGGCGTAGAGGACGAGGGCCCAGACGGCGAGCCCGGCGCGGGGCGAGGTGACGCGCATGTCGATTCTCCGGGGGTGAGGCCCAGACAATAGACATCAGGCGCCGACGCGAGTCCAGTGACGGCGTAACGAGGCTCGATCGCTCAGGCGGGCGCCACCTCGACCGGCACGCCGCTCAGCGCGGCGTTTCCCGTGAGCTCGTCGACGAAGGTCTCGTCGGTCAGGTCGTTGACGCTCACCCCCGCGTGCGCGCGCGCCACGGTGAGCCGGGTGTTCGGCTTGTCGTGTCCGAAGCCGTGCGGGAGCGAGACCACGCCCGGCATCATGGCGTCCGTCAGCTCGGCCTCGATCTCCACGGCGCCGACCCGGCTCGTCACGGTGACCTTCGCGCCGTCGGCGAGCCCGCGACGCGCGGCGTCGTCGGGGTGGACCAGGAGCGTGCAAATCATCTTGCCGGCGACGAGCTTCGGGACGTTGTGCATCCAGCTGTTGTTCGAGCGCAGGTGCCGCCGGCCGATGAGCACGAGGGCGTCCTTCGGCGCCGGCTCCGCGCGGAGGCGATCGAGGTCCTCGACGAACGGCGCGGGCGCGAGATCGATGCGCTCCCGCCAGCGGCCGAGGAGCTCCGGGAGCCGGGGCTCGAGCGGCCCGAGATCGATCCCGTGCGGGTGCCGCCGGAGCTTCGCGAGGCTCAGCGAGCCGAGGCCCCGTCGCAGGCCGTGCGGGCCCTGGCGAAGGCCGAGCTCCACCACGCCGAGCGGGCCGAGCCGGCGCATCGCCGCGAGCTCCACGCGGCGTCGCACGGAGAGGTCCCCGCGCCGCCGCTCGAGGCGCTCGATCAGCGCGAGCGCGATCTCGTGGTCCGCGAGCTGGCCGGCGGGCGGCTCGAAGAGCGCGTCGGCGAGCTTGGCGGTGTTGCGGACCGCGAGGTGGTGGAACGCGACGTCGTAGTGCGGCCGCTCGAGCGGCCCGGGCGGCGGGAGGATCACGCTCGCGTGGCGCGTCGTCTCGTTCAGGTAGAAGTCGATGCTCACCATGTGCTCGAGCCCGCCGAGCGCGCGATCGAGGCGCGCGCCGTTCGGCGTCGAGAGCACGGGGTTGCCCGCGCTCGTGACGAGCGCGCGGACCTGCCCCTCGCCCTCGGTGAGGAGCTCGTCGGCGAGCGTCGCGACGGGGAGCTCGCCGTTCGACTCGGGCATGCCGCGCACGCGGCTCCGCCAGCGGCCGTGGCTCCCGCGACCGATGCCGAGGCCGCCGGGGAGGTGGACCGCGTCGAACGCGGGCGAGGTGAACATCGCGCCGCCCTCGCGATCGAGGTTGCCGGTGACGAGGTTCAGCGCCGTGATCAGCCACTGGCAGAGCCCGCCGAAGCGCTGCGTCGAGAGGCCCATGCGGCCGTAGACGACGGCGCGATCGGCCGCGCAGAGCTCGGCGGCGAGCCGCTCGATCACCGCCGCGTCGACGCCCGTGCGCGCGGCGGCGCTCGCCACGTCGAACGGCGCCATCGCCTCGCGCAAGATCGAGAGCCGCTCGGTGTGCGGCGCGAGCCGACCGAGGCCGCGGCCGCGCTCGAGCGCGATCTTCAGCACCGCCGCGAGGAGCCACGCGTCGGTGCCCGGCCGCACGAACACGTGCTCGTCGGCCACGCTCGCGGTCTCGCTCCTGCGCGGATCGAACACCACGACGCGCCCGCCGCGCGCCTGGATCGCCTGGAGGCGGCCGCGCATCCCGGGCGCCGTCATGAGGCTCCCGTTCGAGGCGAGCGGGTTCGCACCGAGCACCCAGAAGAGCCGGGTCCGATCCACGTCGGGGATCGGCAACAAGAACTGGTGGCCGAACATGAAGAACGCGGCGAGGTGGTGCGGGAGCTGGTCGACCGAGGTCGCGCTGTACTTGTTCTTCGTGCGGAGCGCGCGCATCAGCATCGGCACGAAGATCGAGGCGCCGAGGTTGTGCACCGTCGGGTTGCCCACGTAGATCGCGACGGCGTCGCGGCCGTGGCGCTCCTGGACGCGGTGCAGGCCATCGGCCGCGAGCTCGAGCGCGTCGTCCCAGCCGATCGGCTCGAAGCGGTCACCCACGCGCCGCACCGGCGCGCGCAGGCGATCGGGATCCTCGTGCAGCGCCGCGAGCGCGGGGCCCTTCGGGCACAGGTAGCCGCGGCTCAGCGGATCGTCCGGGTCGCCGCGCACCGCCGTCACGCGCGCGCCGTCGGTCTCGAGGGTCAGGCCGCACATCGCCTCGCACAGCGGACACGTGTGGAAGTGCTCGGGCATCGGGACGGAGTAGATGAGCGGGGCCGGTTGTCCAGCCGCCGCTGCGACTGACGCATTGACGCGCGATCCCATCCGCGCTGTCATCCGAGCTGGCGAGCCGTGGGTGATCCGCAAAAGCGAAGGAAGGCGCTGAGCGACGCGCTGCGCGGGCCGCTCGAGGGAGGCAACCTCGAGGCGGCGCGCGCCGCGGTGCGTGCGCTCCGCGCGCACGATCCCGCGCACCGCGATGCCGCAAAGGTCGTTGACGCGCTCGAGGTGCTGCTGCGCGAGGCGTGGGCCGACGACGACGTCGCGGGGCTGTTCGAGGGTGGCCGCCTGTTGGCGGCGGGCGATCTGGCGTCGGCGCTCGCGCACTACGAGGAGCTGATCGAGCTGCGGCCGGGCGAGCGTGTCGCGTTCGTGCTGCACGCGGTGCGCGTGGTGACCGCCGCGGCCGGGGGCTTCGATCTGCCGGAGCTCGCCGAGGTTCCGGACTCGATCGAGATCGAGCTGTCGCTGTCGAGCTTCCGCGTGGACTCGGGAGTGCTCCCCGCGGAGGCGCCCGAGCCGGAGGCGTCGACCAAGCTCGGCAAGAAGCCGCTGCCGAAGCTCGTGTTCGACGAGGTCACCGCCGCGGCGCCGCCGGCGCCCGTCCCGGCCGCCGCCTATCGCGATCGCGACGAGGTGACGATGCAGGTGGAGGTCGGCGAGTACCAGCTCGTCGAGCCGCCGCAAGAGGAGTCGACGCGCGTCGCGAAGCCGGGAGAGCTGCCGATCGCGCAGCTCATCGCGCAGATCGAGAAGGAGCAGTCGGACGCGGCGATCGACGGGCTGCTCGGGAGCCTCCCGCAGGCCGACCCGCCGCCTCCGACGGCGTTCGCGCCGCCGCCCGCGCCGCCGCCGGCGATCGATGCGCCGTTCGTGCCTCCGCCCGCGCCTCCACCGGAGCTCGCCGGGGACTCCGAGACCACGCTGCGTGAGCCGCCGCGGGGGCCCGCCGTGCCCAAGGCGCCGACGTTCGCCGGCGCGCCGCCCGCCGCCCCGGTGGCGGCTGCTCCCGCGGCGCCCCCCGCGTTCTCGCCGCCCCCCGCGCCCGCGCCGGCGTTCTCGCCCCCGCCCGCGCCCGCGCCCGCG
>JAYRVK010000608.1:0-3720 GCA_041918555.1 Sandaracinaceae bacterium | reverse complement strand
GCGAGCCAGAAGAGGTCGTACTCGTCGATCTTGTCGATGGTCCGGATCCCGTGGCCCTCGATCGCGGCGAGGACGCGGTTGCGCGAGGCGTCGATCGCGTCGCGCTTGGCCTCCCACGGCAGGCCGCCGAGCTCGTCGTACGTCAACGTGACTTGCCCGGTCTTCAGGCGGTCGACGCCCTCGCGGATCGCGATGCCCTCGGCCTCGGGGTCCACGCCCATGCCGGGGAAGAGGTAGAAGCCCTGGAAGCAGCCGATCACGTCGATCGCGCCGGCGAGCTCGTCGACGAGCGAGATGGTCTGGTCGACGTCGGCCTCGGTCTCGTGGAAGTAGCCGGCGATGAGGTTGACGCGGTTGAGGATCCCGGCGGCGTGCGTGGCGCGCAGCGTCGCCACGATGTCCGCCCGCGTCAGGCCCTTCTTCATGCGCGTGAGCACCGCGTCGCTCCCGGACTCGGCGCCGAAGTTGAGGAGCTTGCAGCCGGCCTGCGCCATGAGGCGCGCGAGATCCTCGTCGATGTCCGTCGGGCGGCAGGAGTCCGTCCACGCGAGGTCCAGGCGCGCCGCGATGAGCCCCTCGCAGAAGCGGCGCAGCCACCTCGGGCCGAGGTTCACGAGGTTGTCGAGGAAGACGAAGTCCCTCACGCCGTGGCGCTCCGAGAGCGCGCACAGCTCGTCGACGGTCTTCTCGGGGGCCTGGACGTCGAGGTGCTCCTTGGCCGAGCAGAAGGTGCACTCCGCGGTGCAGCCCTTCACGAACGCATAGGGGAGGTACAGGAACGGCTCGGGCGGCGAGCGGGGCGCGAGCCCGTCCGCGCGGAGCGCGCGCAAGAGCGCGGCGCTCGGCCCGCGGCGGTAGCGCTCGAGCGGGACGCCGTCGAAGCTCGGGCGCGGCATCGCGTTGAGGTGCGAGCGCACCAGCCGGTTCTTCGCGATGGTGCCGCCCTCGCGCGTCCACACGCCGGGCACGTCGCGCGCGAAGCGATCGCCGTGGGCGTGCGCGCAGGCGAGGCCGTAGAGCGCCTCCTCGCCGTCGCCGTCGACGACGTGGTCGAACGGCATGCCCTCGCGGAGCGCGCGGTCCCCGTCGACCTGATCGCGCTCACCGCCGAGCACGGTCGGCGCGCCGCGCCGGTCCTTCACGAGGCGCGCGAGGCACGACGCGAGGTTCATCTGGAAGTGGCCGAAGTAGTCGACGATGGAGAGCCCCACGAGCGTCGGTCCGTCGAGCGCCGCGTCGAGCGCGGGCCACATCGCCTCGAGGCGGGCGTCGATCTCCGCGTCGGGCCGGCCCGCGAGCCAGCCGTCGACGCGCGCGTCGTCGGTGAACGCGCCGAGCTCGAGCGCCGCGTGGGTCGCCTCGAGGTCGGCGACGCGCGTCTCGAAGCCGTACCCGCGCGTGAACGCGGCGAGCCGCGCGAGCGCGAGGGACGGCAGCATCAGCTCGTCGTAGCGGTTCCGGTAGCGCGGGACGTGCACGAGCGCGATCGCCAGGCCGCGCGCGGCGAGGCGCGCGGGCGCCCGGTCGAGCATGGTCCGCAATGCGACTTGCGATCGTCGAAGCGTGGCGAGGTCCCCGATCCGCGGCGGGCCGGCGAGGGAGTGCCGCGCGAGCAGCCCGTCGGGGTCCTGCGCGTCGGCCAGCGACTCGGGCCGGCGGAGCGGCGCGGTCACCGTCAGCATCCCCCGCGCGCCCGTGAAGCGCGCGAGGAGGGTCCCGTGCTCGCAGCTCGCCTCGACCTCGAGGTCCTCGTCGCCGCGCACCTCCGCGTCGAGCTCGAGCTCGAGCGCGACGCCGCGGTCGATCGCGCGCGCCTCGAGGCGCGGCGCGGGGCCGCCGACGAGCTGCGCGATCGCGAGGCGCGCGCTCGCGCCGGGCCGCACCGTCTCGAGCACGCGGACGAGCGGCAGCGCGCCCGCTTCGACCCGCGCGCGCGTCTCGGCGTCGAGGTCCCAGCGGACGAGGCCCTCGGCGTCGAAGGGCGTGCGGCGCGAGGCGGCGGGGACCGCGCGCCGGCCGCCGGGGCGGCGCACCACGAGCCGCCGCAGCGGGCCGAGGGCTTCCCCCTCGAGCCGGCCGACGAGCCCCGCGAGCGCGAGCGAGCCCATCGCCGGGCCGCCGATCACGAGCCTCGGGTGATCCGCGAGCCCCGCGGGGATCGGCGTGTCGGGGCCCTCGACCCACACCGCGTCCGGCGCCTCGGCCACCCGCGCGACCCCGGCGGCCGCCGCGACCCGGTCCGCGATCGCGGGGTCGGAGGCGAGCGCGAGGAGCCGGCGGGCCCGCGGTCGAGGCACGAGCCCAGCGTAGCGCGGCCGGAGCCCCCGTGGTCCGGGCCTTGCCCCTTCGCATGGCGTGCGCACCCTCTGGCCCACGTTGGCACTCTGCCTCTCCGTCCTGCCCGGCTGCTTCGACATGCACGGCGGGACCCCTCCCGGATCGGACGCGGGCGTCCCCGCCGCCGACGCGGGGTTCCTGTGCGAGGCGCGTCCGGCGTCCGTGCTCGAGCTCCGCTGCCCGATGGGCGTCGCGCAGCTCACCCCCGCGTCGGTCTTCGTCTCGACGAGCCCGACCGCGTGCTGCTCGTCCGGGACGGTGCACCGCGAGGTCACGAGCCGCGGGAACGCGCACACGATCGCCCTCGAATGGGACGCGTGCGACTGCTGCGAGGCCTGCCGGTGCGTCGGCCCGATCGAGGAGCTCACCATCGACCTCGGCGCCGACCTCGCGCCCGGACGCCACACCGTCACGGCCGAGGGCTCCACGTGCTCCTTCGAGGTGATTCCCGAGCCCGCGCTCGAGTGCCGGCCCGGTCCCGCGACCGCCGAGGTCCGCGCCCCCACGCACCTGCTCGAGGGCCTGCCCTACGCGACGACGCTCACCGCCGACGCGCTCGGGAGCTGCTCGTGCCGGCCGCGGATCGCCGGCGCCGAGAGCCTCGCGTACTCCATCGAGCTCTGCGACTGCTGCGACGCCTGCGACTGCATCGACCAGGGCTACCAGATCGGCCACACGCGCACGCCGCTCGACGTGGGCACCCACCCCGTCTCGTTCCCCGGCACGCCCGAGGCCGTCGTGTCGGTCCACGAGCGGGCCGGGTGCCAGGAGCTCGCGGTCACCGCGCTCACCTACGAGCCGCCGCGCGACGACCTCACGCAGGGCGGCGAGCGCCTGCACTGGGTGCGCGTCGACGGCGAGGCCCTCGTGTGCTGCGCGACGCCGATCCCGGTCGTCGAGCCGCTCGACACCACCGACGGCTCGATCGCGGTGCGCCTGCTCAGCTGCCACGGAGGCGACTGCTTCTGCGAGCCCCCGGGCCCGACCCCGACCGGCCAGTGGTTCAGCCTCGGCGAGCTCCGCCCGGGCGCGCACCGCGTGAGGGCCGGCGCGCAGACGCTCGACCTCGTGGTGCCCTGAACGGTCGCGGGCCCCGCGGCCGGCTAGACTCGGTGCGTCCGTGCGCACCGTGACCGTCGGCCTCGGCCACCCCTGCTGTACCGGCGCGCTCTGCGCGCACGGCGAGCGCGGGCTCGACCCGGAGGCGATCCTCCGCGATGGAGGTGAGCAAGTCGTATTGCGGGGCACGCCCGAGGGCCCCGCGCGCGCGGCTCTCGTCGCGCGCGCGCGGGCGGCGGGGTTCCGCGCGGTGGTGCTCGCGCCGGCGGCCGCGGATCGGCTCGCGCCCGCCGCGGCCGGCGCCGACGTGGTGCGCGCGACGCT
>JAYRVK010000607.1:0-11595 GCA_041918555.1 Sandaracinaceae bacterium | reverse complement strand
GCTGCGGCGAGGTGCGCACGGTCCTCGTCCCCGAGGTCACCACCTGCGCGGCGCGGTGACGGTGCGCGCGGCGCGCCGTCGTGGTAGCCAGGCGTTCGTTGCCGACGTGTGACACCTGCCGCCGCCCGCTCGCGGTCTGCGTCTGTGATCGGGTCGTCCCGTACCCGACGCGGCTCCGCGTGCTGATCCTGCAGCACCCGCAGGAGCAAGACGTTTTGCTAGGTACGGCGCAGCTCCTCGCGGCGAGCCTCCCGTCCGCGCGGATCGTGCCGGGGCTGAGCTGGAAGAACCTCCGGCACGCGCTCGACGACGAGCGCGCCGACCCCAAGCGCTGGGCCCTCCTCTTCCCGGAGCGCGAGGGCGCGGGCGAGGTCCCCGACCCGCGCGCCCTCGACGGGATCGTCGTGCTCGACGGCACGTGGGCGCAGGCCAAGACGCTCCTCTGGCGCAACCGCTGGCTCGGCCGACTGCCGCGGCTCGCGCTCACCCCGGCGGAGCCGTCGATCTACGGCAGGCTCCGGCCGGAGCCCCGGCGGGAGTGCGTCTCGACCCTCGAGTCCGTCGGCGCCGCGCTCACGGCGTGTGGGGAGAGCCCCGACGTCGAGGCGGGCCTCCGCCGCGTGTTCCGGACGCTCGTGCAGCGCGTGCGCGACGCGGAGCTCCCGCCCGACGCGAAGAAGCTCCCGCGCCGCACGAGGCCGGCCCGCCGCTGAACTTCTCCGCGCCGGACGGCCGACAACGCGTTTTTCGGTTCCATATCAGGTGGCCGCCGCCCACCACGCGTGCTCCCTTGGGCGCATGATCGACGCCGTCATCGCGCTGTCCATCGGCATCGGGTTCGCCATCGGCGGCTGGTTCCTCGGCCGCATGCTCGACGACCACGGGATGGAGGGGCTCGCCCGGGGCGCCCGGGTCCTCGGCATCTTGCTCCTGGTCGCGGGCCTCGGCCGCGCGGCGTGGATCGGCACGCGCGGCGCGGAGGGCCCGTCCCTCGAGATGCCCTCCTTCGGCTCGATCTTCGGGGAGCCGGCGACGCCCGAGGAGCTCCGAACGGCGTGCACCACCTCCGACGGCTTCGAGGACCCCGCGACGAACTCCGCGTACTGCGAGTGCGCGGTCGGCGCGGTCGAGGCCGCGCGGCCCACCGATCCGGAGCTCACGCTCGAGACGAGCCAGGGCGGGCTCGTCGTGCGCGGGACCGCCTTCGACGCGTTCGCCGACGCGTTCGGCGCGTGCGCCGCGCCGCAGCTCGGCACCTGGGTCACGACCACGTGCGTCGCGGACTGCGTCAGCGACGGCGGCGAGCGGAGCGCGTGCGACACGATCTGCTCGTGCGTGGCGAGCGGCCTGACCCGCGGCCGCACGCCGCCCGAGATCGGCCGCCTCTTCTGGGTCGAGGCGGTCGGCCCAAACGACTCGCCGGACCGCGGCTACGAGAACGCGATGATCCGCGCCGTGCACGAGTGCCAGCTGCGCTACGCGCGCTGAGTCAGAGCTCGATCTGCGCGCCGATCTCGAGGACGCGGTCGCTCGGGATGCCGAAGAACGCGGCCGCGCGCTGGGCGTTGCGGCTCATGAACGCGAACAGGCCCTCGCGCCAGAGCGCCATCCCCGGGCGGTCCGTCGCGATGAGCGTCTCGCGCCCGAGCACGTACGTGACGGTCTTCGGGTCGATGTCGATCCCCTCGACGATCGCGAGCTCGAGGAGCGAGGGGACGTCCGGGCGCTCGACGAACCCGTAGTGGCCCGTGATGCGCACGATGCCCTCGTCGACGGGCTCGACCTTCAGCCGGTTCGCGATGCGCACGCGCGCGGAGGGCTCGATCACCAGCGAGAGCAGCACGACACGCTCGTGGAGCGCGCGGTTGTGCGTGACGTTGTCGACGAGCGACATCGGCGCGTGGTCGGGCTGCGCGGTGAGGTAGACCACCGCGCCCTTCACGCGCGCGGGCGCCTTCTCGGCGATCCACGCCGGCAGATCGCGGAGCGGCATCGAGCGCTCGCGGATCCGGTCGGCGAGGATCTCGCGGCCGCGGCGCCAGGTGGTCATCAGCAGGAACAGGAACGCGCCGACGGCGAGCGGGACCCAGCCCCCGTCGGCGATCTTCAGGGCGTTCGACGCGAAGTACGAGAGGTCCACCGTCAAGAGCAGCGTGGTGAGGACCGCCATGCCGATGGCGCTCCAGCCCCAGCGCCGCCGCGCCACGACGTGCGCGAGCAGCGTCGTGATGATCATCGTGAGCGTCACCGCGATCCCGTACGCTGCGGCGAGCGCCGTCGAGGACTGGAACGCGAGCACGAGGAGGATCGTCGCGACCATCAGCGCCGCGTTCACGCTCGGCAAGTAGATCTGCCCGATCTGCTTCGCGCTCGTGTGGAGGATGCGCAGGCGCGGCGCGTAGCCGAGGAGGATCGCCTGGCGGGTCAGCGAGAACACCCCGGAGATCAGCGCCTGCGAGGCGATCACCGTGGCGAGCGACGAGAGGATCAGGAACGGGATCCGACCCCACCCCGGCGTCATGTGCATGAGCGGGTGCTCGATGGCCTCGGGGTGCTCGAGGAGCAAGGCGCCTTGCCCGAAGTAGTTGATGAGGAGCGCGGGGAGGACGAGCACGATCCACGCGAGCTGGATGGGCGTGCGGCCGAAGTGGCCCATGTCGGCGTAGAGCGCCTCGCCGCCCGTCACCACGAGGAACACCGAGCCGAGCACGATCCCGCCCGCGAGGCCGTTGTGCTGGAAGAACGCGACCGCGTGGTAGGGGTTGGCCGCCTCGAGCACCGTCGGGTTCTCCAGGATCTGCCCGATCCCGAGGAGCGCGAGCACCGTGAACCACACCACCATCACCGGCCCGAACGCGAGCCCGACGAGCTCGGTCCCGCGGCTCTGCACCGCGAACAGGCCGACCAGGATCGCGACGGTGATCGGCACCACCCAGTGCCCGAGCGCCGGCGCCTCGACCTCGAGGCCCTCGACCGCGCTGAGCACGCTGATCGCGGGGGTGATGATCCCGTCGCCGTAGAGCAGCGCGGCGCCGAAGAGGCCGAGCGCGAACACGACCGGCTGCTTGGACACGGAGCGCTTCGGATCGAGCGCGAGCGCGAGGAGCGCGAGGATGCCGCCCTCCCCCTCGTTGTCCGCGCGCATCACGTACGCGAGGTACTTCAGCGTGACGACGACGAGCAGCGACCAGAGGATCAGCGACAGCACGCCGAGCACGTTGGTCGAGTCGAGCGCGAGGTCGTGCGTGTGGTGGAAGCACTCGCGCACCGCGTAGAGCGGGCTCGTGCCGATGTCGCCATAGACGATGCCGAGCGCGCCGAGGCTCGTCAGCAGGAGCGCGCGCGGGGTCGTCGGGTGGGCGTGGCTCATGGCGTGGGGCGCAGCATCGCCCGCGGTGGCTCACACGTCCAACCCGGTCGCCTCGCCCTCGTTGCTGCCGAGCACGCCCTCCCAGCGCGCGATGACCGCGCTCGCGATGGCGTTCCCGATGACGTTGATGGCCGTGCGGGCCATGTCCATGATCTCGTCCACCGCGAGGAGCATCGCGACGCCGGCCTCCGCGGGCAGGCCGAAGCTCGACGCGGTGCCCGCGATGATGACGAGCGACGCGCGCGGCACCCCCGCGACGCCCTTGCTCGTGAGCATGAACGCCACGAGCATCAGGAGCTGCTGGCCGATGGTCATCTCGATGCCCGCGGCCTGCGCGATGGTGAGCGACGCGAGGACCACGTAGAGCGTCGAGCCGTCGAGGTTGAACGAGTAGCCGGTCGGGATGACGAAGCTCGCCACGCGCCGCGGCACCCCGAACGCGACGACCTCCTCGAGCAGGCGCGGGAGCGCCGCCTCGCTCGAGGCGGTGGTGAACGCGAGCATCGCGGGCTCGCGGATCTGGCGCATGAACGCGAGGACCTTCACGCGCGCGACGAAGACCATCACCGGCACGAACACGACGACGAACAGGATGACGAGCGCGAGGTAGAGGCTGCCCACGAGGCGCGCGTACCGACCGACGAGCCAGAACACCGCGGGCCAGCCGTGCACGAGCTCGCCGTCGATTCGCTGCCCGGCGGCCATGTGGCTCACGTTGTAGGCCATCGCGCCGAAGACCCCGAGCGGGGTGAGCCGCATCACGAGGTCCGTGTACTTGAACATGATCTGCGCGACGGAATCGAAGAACGCGAGGACGGGCTTGCCGCGCTCGCCGACGCGCGTGAGCGCGATCCCGAAGAGCACCGCGAACACCACGACCGGCAGCACGTCGCCCTCCGCGGCGTGCTTGATCAGGTTCGAGGGGAACAGGTGCATCAGGTGGTCGTAGAACGTCTGCTCCGCGGCCGGACGGACCCCCGCGTCCACGACGGTGCGATCGAGCGGGAGCCCGTCGCCCGGCCGCAGCCAGTTCGCCACGCCCATCCCGATGAAGAGCGCGAGCGTGGTCACGACCTCGAAGTAGAGGAGCGCCCGCACGCCCATGCGGCCGACCGCCTTGAGGTCTCCCGTCTGCGCGATCCCGACGATGATGGTCGAGATGAGCAGGGGCACGATGAGGCCCTTCACGAGCGCGATGAACGCGCGCGAGAGGAAGCGAAAGAAGTCGTAGGCGTCGGGGAACTCGTCTTGCGGGAAGAACCCACCGAGCACCACGCCGGCCACCAGCGCGACGACGATCCAGAACGTGCCCGAGCGGTAGAACGGCTTGCGCTGGGACGGAGTGACCGGAGCCGCGGGCGGGGGGAGAGAGGACATGGTCGCGGGCCGCTTCGGCGCGCGAGCATGCCACGCGGGGGTGCCGAAGCGGATCGCGCATTTCGTCCGGAGGGACTCGTGCGATCCTCGCGCGGCCGGTGGACGTCCCGATCGAGATCCTGATCCAGATCGCGTACGCGCTCGGCGTGGGCGCGCTCGTCGGCCTCGAGCGCAGCTACCACGAGGCGCGCGGCACGGTGCCGCCGCCGCCCGAGGGCGGCGAGGCCGCGCCGCCGGATCCCGAGCCGGCGGGCGAGTACCTCGGGCTCCGCACCTTCGCGGCGCTCTCGCTCGGCGGCTACGCGGCGGCGCTCGTCGGCGGCGAGCTGCCGGCGGTCCCCGCGATCCTCCTCGGCGGCGTGTCGCTCGTCGTCGTCGCGATGTACGTGAAGGGCGCGAGCCAGGACCTCGGGATCACGACCGAGGTGGCCGCGATCGCCACGTGCCTGCTCGGGATGCTCTGCCGCTTCCAGCCCACGGCGGCCGCGGTCCTCGCGCTCGTGCTCACGGTGCTCCTCGCGTCCAAGCACGTCACCCACCGGACCGTGTCGCAGATGCGGCGCATCGAGCTCACCGCGACGCTCAAGTTCCTCGTGGTGGTGCTCATCGTGCTGCCGCTGCTGCCGGACCGCACCTTCGATCCCTGGGAGGCGCTGAACCCGCGCAAGGTCGGCATGCTCGTCGTGCTGATCTCGGGGATCAGCTACGTCGGCTACTTCCTCACGCGGTTCCTCGGCGCGCGGCGGGGCCTCGCGATCGCGGGGATCGTGGGCGGGCTCACGTCGTCGACGGCGGTGACCGCGGCGATGGCGCAGCAGGCCAAGGAGCAGCCGAAGTGGCGCTCGATCTGCGCGGCGGCGACGGTCGCGGCGAACGCGACGATGTTCCTCCGCGTGCTCCTGGTGGTCGGGGTGCTCGACGCGGCGCTGGCGTGGCGGCTCGCGTGGTCGCTGGGCGGGATGGCGGTGACCACCCTCGCCGCGGCGCTGTTCCTCTGGTGGCGGACCGGGCGCGAGGACGCGGGCGACGCGAGCGCGTCCTCGAACGTGAAGCTGAAGAACCCGTTCTCGCTCGGGCCCGCGCTGAAGTTCGCGGCCTTCTTCGTGTTCGTGCTGTTCCTGCTCAAGCTCTCGCGGCTCTACCTCGGCGAGCAGGGGCTGTGGGCCGCCGCCGCGATCTCGGGGCTCGCGGACGTCGACCCGATCACCCTGTCGCTCTCGGAGCAGGCGAGCGCCGAGGAGATCACGCGGCGCGTCGCCGCGATCGCGATCACCATCGCGGTCGTCTCGAACAGCGCGACCAAGGCGGGCCTCTCCATCGTCACGGGGGGCTGGCCGTTCGGGCGCGTCGTCGCCGCGATCCTCGGGGCCGCGACCGTGGTCGGCCTCACCCTCGCGCTCCTCGTCTAGACCCAGGGCCTCGACCGACGCGGCCGGCCGCTTCATGACACGGCCCGCGCAACGGCGGGCCGGGTGTGCGTCCGCCACCATGGAGCCATCGATGCGAACCACCCCTCCGCTGCTCTTCCTGGCGCTCGCCGCGACGCTCGCGGCGTGCACCCGCTCCGTCCCCCGGGAGTTCCCGCGCGCCTCGGCGGCGTCGCGCGAGGCCGCCGAGGCGGCGCCCGCGCGCGTCGGCCTCGCGATCGCCGAGGAGCCGCCGCTGCCGGGCGACTCGCGCCCAGGCTGGGAGTCGCTCGACGTGGAAGAGGTCGACGGCGCGGCACACCACGGGCACGGGGGGCACGGCCATGCGCACTGAGCAAATCGTTCTGCTGGCCGCCACGGTGATCTCGGGCTGCGTGAGCTCGCTCCGCTCGGACCTCGATCGCGTGCGCGCGCTCTCCGGGCACGAGCTCCCGGCGAGCGTGCTCCACGCCGTGGACCCGCTCACCGACGAGGCCGTCGAGCGGGCGCTCGCGGAGCCCATCACCGCGGACTCGGCGGTGCGGATCGCGGTGACCAACAACCGCGCGCTGCGCGCGTCGCTGCGCGACCTCGGCGTCGAACGCGGCCTCCTGCTCCAGGCGAGCCTGCCCCCGAACCCGACCCTGGAGCTCGATCTGCGCGAGCAGCAGGATCCCGCGCAGCCGCTCCAGATCGAGCTCTACGCCGAGTACCCCCTCACGCACGCGCTCCTCGCGCCGATGCGCGTCGAGGCGGCGAGCCACGAGCTCGAGGCGGCGCGGCACCGCGCGGCGGGCCGCGTGCTCGAGACCGCGTACGAGGCGCGCGCGGCGTTCTACGCGGCGCAGGCGGCCGAGCAGCAGCTCGCCCTCGCGCAGCGCGCGCTCGACGCCCTCGCGGCGGCGCGCGACGCCGCGCAGATGCTCTACGAGGCCGGCAACGTCCCGGAGCTCGACGTCGCGACGCAGATCGTCGCGTACGAGGAGGCGCGCGCGACGACCGCGACGTTCGAGCTCGAGCGCGCCGCGGCGCGCGAGCGCCTCACGCGCGCGCTCGGGGCCCACGCGCAGGGCGCCGCGTGGAGGATCGTCGAGCCGCTCCCCGAGCCGCCCGCCGAGGAGGCCGTGCCCGACGCGCTCGAGCGCGACGCGATCGAGGCGAGCCTCGAGCTCGCCGAGATGCGGAGCCGGCTCGAGGCGATCGCCCAGCGCGTCGGGCTCACGCGGACGGAGGGCTGGCTCCCCGACGTGACCGTCGACGTGCACGCCGAGCAGGACGGGACGTCGTGGGAGATGGGCGGCGGCGCGAGCTTCACGCTGCCGATCTTCGATCGCCGCGAGGGCGACGCGGCCGCCGAGGAGGCGCGGTTCGACGCGCTGATGGAGCGCTACCTCGGGGCCGCGGTGGAGGTGCGCTCGGCGGCGCGCGAGGCGCGCAACCGCTTGACGTCGATGCGGCTGCGGGCGACGCAGTACGGGCGCGTGATCGTGCCGGCGCGCCGGCGGGTGTTCGAGCAGACCCTCTTGCAGTACGACGCGATGCAGGTCGGTGTCTTCGAGCTGATCACGGCGCTGCGCATGCAGCTCCAGGCCGAGCTCGACTCCGTGAGCGCGCTGCGCGACTACTGGACCGCGCGCGCCGCGCTCGACGCGCTCGTGCGGGGGCGGCGCGTCGGCGTCGCGACGGGCGAACGGATGGATCTCGGCGCCGGCGGTGCCGCGCAGGGAGGACACTGAGATGGATCGTCGATCGCTGCTCCGCTGGGGGGGCGCCGCCGCCGGCGCCGCCGTCTTGACCCGGGCCGCGCCGGTCGCCTCGCAGGAGACGACGCCGCCGCTGCTCCCTCCGGCGCGCGCGCGCGGCGCGGACCCGCGGCCGGTGGTCGCGCCGGGGGGCCAGATCGCGGTGCTCACGCCGAACGGCTCGACGCTGCCCTGGACCGTGCGCGACGGCGTGAAGGTCGGGCACCTCGTCGCCGAGGAGCTCGACCACGAATTCGCGCCGGGCATGCGCGTGCGCGCGTGGGGCTACAACGGCAGCACGCCGGGCCCCACGATCGAGGCGGTGGAGGGCGATCGCCTGCGCATCTACGTGACCAACCGGCTGCGCGAGCAGACCACCGTGCACTGGCACGGGATCATCCTGCCGAACGGGATGGACGGAGTCGCCGGGCTCACGCAGGCGCCGATCCCGCCGGGCCAGACGTGGGTCTACGAGCTCGAGCTGCGGCACCCCGGCACGTTCATGTACCACTCGCACTACGACGAGATGACGCAGATCGCGCTCGGCATGGCGGGGATGTTCATCGTCCACCCGCGCCGCCCGCGCGGGCCCCGCGTCGACCGCGACTTCGTCTTGATGACCCACGAGTGGCGGCTCGAGGTCGGCGCGCGGCGCCCCGATCCCAACGCGATGAGCGACTTCAACGTCCTGACGTTCAACGGCAAGTCGTTCCCCGCGACGGCCCCGCTGCTCGTCGGCGTCGGCGAGCGCGTGCGCATCCGGCTCGGCAACCTGAGCCCCATGGATCACCACCCGATCCACATCCACGGGCTCAACTTCGTGACGACCGCGACGGACGGCGGCTACCTCCCCGCCAGCGCGCAGACGCCGGAGACCACGGTGCTCGTGCCCGTCGGCTCGACGCGCGTGATCGAGATGGTGCCCACCGAGCCCGGGGACTGGGCGATGCACTGCCACATGACGCACCACATCATGACGCAGATGGGGCACGGCAACCCGAACATGATCGGGGCCGACACGCGCGGGCTCGATCGACGGATGCGCCGCGTCGCGCCCGGCTACATGTCGATGGGCCAGGACGGGATGGGCGGCATGGGCGAGATGGACATGCCGATCCCGCCGAACAGCCTCCCGATGCGGGGTGGCCCGGGCCCCTTCTCGTACATCGACATGGGCGGGATGTTCACCGTGCTGAAGGTGCGCGAGGAGCCGGACCAGGCCGACCCGGACGGCTGGTTCGCGCACCCCGCGGGCACCGTGCCCGGGCCCGCGGATCCCGAGCGCGCCCGGGCGGACGGGATCGAGGTTTGAGCGCTCGGTACACTCCGCGTACTGCGCGCCGCGCGGCCGCGTCCACATGGGCGTGGGGGATGCGATGAACGAGACGGAGCCAGACCCGCGCGACGCCGAGGTGTGCACCCTGCCGATCGCGGGCATGACCTGCGCGAGCTGCGTCGGGCGCGTGGAGCGGGCCCTGACGAAGGTCGAGGGCGTCGAGCGCGCGAGCGTCAACCTCGCCACGGAGCGCGCGACCGTCACCTACGACCCGCGCCGCACCACGCCCGAGGCGCTCGCGCGCGCGGTCGAGGACGCGGGGTACGAGGTGCCGGTGGAGGCGACCGAGGTGCTCGCGCTCGAGGTGACCGGCATGACGTGCGCGTCCTGCGTGCGCCGCGTCGAGGGCGCGCTGAAGGCCGTCCCCGGCGTGCGCGGCGCGAGCGTGAGCCTGCCCCTCCACCGCGCGACGGTGGACGTCGATCCGTCGGCGGTCACGCGCGACGCGCTCGTGCGCGCGATCGAGGCCGCGGGCTACGGCGCCGACGCGCCGCCCCCCGAGCCGCCGGCGCGATCCCCGGGCGCGCCGCCGAGCCCCCCCCCTCGCGAGACCGCCGACGAGCGCGAGCGCCGCGCGCTGCGGCGCGATCTCGGGATCGCCGCCGCGCTCACCGTGCCGCTCCTCGTGCTCGGCATGTCGCACGGCGCGATCCCCGGGGCCGACGGACCGATCGGCCGGCTGATCCAGCTCGTGCTCGCGAGCGTGGTGGTGCTCGGCCCCGGCGGCCGCTTCTTCCGGCTCGCGTGGATCGCGGCCAAGCACCGGACCAGCGACATGAACACGCTGGTCGCGATGGGCACGGGCGCCGCGTACGCGTACTCGTTCGTCGCGGTCGTGGCGCCCGAGCGGTTCGCGCACGCGGAGCACGGCGCGCGGCCGCACGTCTACTTCGAGGCGGCGGGCGCGATCATCACCTTCGTCCTCCTCGGCAAGCTCCTCGAGGGGCGCGCGAAGAAGCGGCTCTCCGACGCGGTGCGTGGGCTCGTCGCGCTCCAGCCCGCGACCGCGAGGCGGGTCGTCGGGGAGCTCGACGAAGAGATCCCGATCGCGCGGCTCGCGAAGGGCGACGTCGTGCTCGTGCGCCCCGGCGAGCGCGTCCCGAGCGACGGCGAGGTGATCGAGGGGACGTCGGCGGTCGACGAGGCGATGCTGACCGGCGAGAGCATGCCCGTCGACAAGGGCCCCGGCGCAGAGGTCGTCGGCGGCACCCTCAACCAGAGCGGCGCCCTGACCGTGCGCGTCGGCGCGACGGGCAAGGACACCGCGCTCGCGCGGATCATCGAGGCGGTCGAGCAGGCCCAGGGGAGCAAGGCCCCGATCGCACGCCTGGCCGACGTGATCGCCAGCTGGTTCGTCCCCATCGTCCTCGCGATCGCGGCGAGCGCGCTCGTCGCGTGGCTCGCCGTCGATCCGAGCGCGGACGGCCTCGCCGTCGCGATCGAGCGCTTCGTCGCGGTCCTCGTGATCGCGTGCCCGTGCGCGCTCGGCCTCGCGACGCCCGCAGCGGTCGCCGTCGGCACGGGGCGGGGCGCGGAGCTCGGCGTCTTCGTGAAGGGCGGCGCCGCGCTGGAGTCCGCAAGTCGCGTAGACACGGTCCTCCTCGACAAGACGGGCACGCTCACCGAGGGCGCGCCCGCGCTGACCGACGTGATCGTGCTGGAGGGAGCGGACGAGCACGCGGTGCTCGCGCGGGTCGCCTCGGTCGAGCGCCTGAGCGAGCACCCCATCGCGCGGGCCCTCGTCGCGGGCGCGCTCGCGCGCGGCGCGATCCCGGCGCGCGCCTCGGAGCTCACGAGCGCGGCGGGCTACGGCGTCGAGGCGCGCGTCGAGGGCGCGCGCGTCCGCGTGGGGACGAGCGCGTGGCTCGCGCGGGCGGGCGTCGACGCCGGGGCGCTCGAGCCCGAGGCGGACGCCCTCGCCGCGCGCGGCCGCACGCCGTCGTTCGTCGCGGTCGACGGCGCGCTCGTCGGCCTGGTCGCGGTCGCGGACCGCGCGACCGAGGACGCGAAGCGGGCGGTGGCCGCGCTCCGCGCGCTCGGGGTCGAGGTCGCCATGGTCACGGGGGATCGCGAGCGAACCGCGCGCGCGGTCGCCGCGGAGCTCGGCATCGCGCGCGTCCTCGCGGAGGTGCGGCCCGAGGACAAGGCCGCGCTCGTGCGCGCGGAGCAGGACCGCGGCCGCGTGGTCGCGATGGTCGGCGACGGCGTGAACGACGCCCCCGCGCTCGCGCTGGCGGACGTGGGCGTCGCGATCGGCGGCGGCGCGGACGTGGCGATCGCGGCGGCCGACGTCGCGCTCTTGAGCGGCGGGATCGCGCGCCTCCCCACCGCGCTGCGCCTCGCGCGCGCGACGCTGCGCAACAT
>JAYRVK010000606.1:0-2025 GCA_041918555.1 Sandaracinaceae bacterium | reverse complement strand
CGCTGCGCAGCCGCGGCGGCGAGCTCCCGGCGAAGCGCGACGCCGATCCGCGTTGGCGCGCGCACAGCGTCTACACGCGCGAGGAAGCCGAGTCGCTCATCAGCGACCCGCGCATCCCCGAGGACCGGCGCGTGTACTACGCGCTCGCGCTCCTCTCCGGCATGCGCGCGGGCGAGGTGAACGGGCGCCAGTGGAGAGACCTCGACGCAGCGGCCGAGCCCCTCGGGCGGCTCCTCGTCGCGACGCAGGCGAGCCGGGGGGAGGGCGAGCGCGAGACGAAGACCCTCGCCGTGAAGGAGGTTCCGATCCACCCGATGCTGGCCGCGCTCCTCGAGCACTGGCGCGCCGAAGGCTTCGCCTACTTCTTCGGCCGACACCCGAGCCCCGCCGATCTGATCGTCCCGAGCCGCGCGGACGGGCGCTCGCCTCGCTCCGCGAGCATGTGCCACGCGCTCCGGGAGGATCTCGAGGTCCTCGGGCTGCGCGCGGACGGGCGCTCGCGCCACGCGATGCGGTCCACGTTCCTGACGCTGCTCGAGGTCGACGGCGCGAACATGGGGATCGTGCGGCGGGCGACGCACGCCGCGCCGAAGGACGCCTTCGGGGGCTACCTCCGGCCGAGCTGGGCCTCCGTCTGCGCAGAGATCAGCAAGCTCCGGATCGAGGTCCGCCGGCATGCGGAAGTGATCCCGCTCCGGGCCGCCGTTGGCGCTCCCGATGGTGACAGTCGTGGTGACAGTCCCCCCGACCACATGGAGAATCTGGGGTCCGGAGGGGGGTCCTACAGGATCCCGTACTCCTTCAGGCGCCGGTAGAACGTGCGCCGGGCCATCCCGAGGTCCTTCGCCGCCCGCACGCGGTTCCAGCTGTGGCTCTCGAGCGCCTCGAGGATCTTGAGCCTCTCCCCGTCCTTGAACTCGTCGATGCTGGCCGGCGGCGCGCCGCCCGCGAACGACGGTGGAGCGCTCTGCGCGAGCGCGCGCTCGAGCCGCGGCGGCATGGCGAGCGTCGATCCGTCGTCGCTCAGGGCCAGGTCGTCCGGTCCGATCACGTCGCCCTCGGCCATCACCCACGCGTTGAGGAGCAGGTGCTCGAGCTGGCGCACGTTCCCGGGGAGCGGGTGCGTGGCGAGCCGCGTGACCGCCTCGCGCGAGATGCGCTTCGCCGGCACGCCGTCTCGCTTGGCGAAGGTGGCGAGGAAGTGGTCGCACAGGAGCGGGATGTCCTCCGCGCGCTCGCGGAGCGGGGGGAGCCACAGCTCGACGACGTTCAGCCGATAGTAGAGGTCCTCGCGGAACTCGCCGCGCTCGACGAGCCGCGACAGCGCCTTGTTGGACGCGGCGATGACGCGCACGTCGACGGTCACCTCCTCGTCGCTGCCGACGGGGCTGACCCTCCGCTCCTGGAGCACACGGAGCAAGTCGATTTGCATCTTCGGCGGCATGTCGCCCACCTCGTCGAGGAACAACGTCCCCCCCGAGGCCTTCACGAGGACGCCCTGCCGATCGCGATCGGCGCCCGTGAAGGCGCCCCGCACGTGGCCGAAGAGCTCGCTCTCGAGCAGGGGCTCCGGGATCGCCGCGCAGTTCACCGCGACGAACGGCTCCCTCGCGCGCGTCCCGCCGAAGTGGATCGCGCGCGCGATGAGCTCCTTGCCGGTGCCGCTCTCGCCCTGGATCACCACGGGCACCGTCGCGTCGCTGACCCGATCGATGATCGCGAACACCCGGCGCATCCGCTCGCTCCGCCCGACGATGCCGTGTCGGTCGTGCGCCTTGCGCAGCGCTTCGCGAGCGCGCACCAGATCGGTTCGCGCCTCCTCGAGCTCGACGGTCTTGGCGTCGAGCAGTCGCTCGATCTCGCCCTTGGCCTGCGCGAGCTCGCGGTTGGCCACCTCGAGCTCGGCGCGGCGGACCTCGATGCTGCCGAGGAGGCGCGCGTTCTCGAGCGCGATCGCGGCTTGGTCCGCGAACGCGAGCAGCAAGTCCAGGTCCGCCTCGCCGAAGCGCCCGCGCCGCATGCGGT
>JAYRVK010000605.1:0-1912 GCA_041918555.1 Sandaracinaceae bacterium | reverse complement strand
TCCTCGCCCACGAGCTCGCGCACACGCGTCAACACGACGTGCTCGGTCCGTTCTACCTCCCCGCGCACGCGCTCGCGCAGCTCGCGAGCGCGCTGATCTGGCTGTTCCGGCCCGTCGAGGCGAGCGACCCGGTGCACGCGCACAACCCGCTCGAGGAGCGCTGGCTGTTCCTCGGGCACGGCGCCGTCCAGCCGCTCGTCCGCGGCGAGCGCATGAGCGCCGACGAGCGGGACCGCTGGCTCGACGCGCTCGGCGTGTGAGGCCTACCCGCGCGCGGCGCGGCGGCGCAGCGTCGGGGGATCGACGAAGCGGGGCCTCTCCCCGCGCGCGATCGCGGCCTCGTGCTCCCGGACCGCGTCGACCACGGCGGTGTTCGCGGGGCACGGGACGTCGTGACGCCGCGCGAGCTCGACGATCGCGCCGTTGAGCGCGCCGATCTCGGTCGCGCGCCCGCGCTCGAGGTCCTGGAGGGTGCTCGACTTCGCGCTCGGGTGCGCCGCCACGAGGCCCTTCGCCACGCGCAGGACGAGCGCGTTCGGCAGCCGCAGCGCGGTCGGGATCATCGCGATCGGGATCGCGTAGGGGCTGGCCGGCGCGACCCCCGCGGCCTCGAACACCCGCAGCCCCTCGGCCATGCAGTCGGCGAACACACCGCGCGCGTCGGGATCGCGGAGCGCCGCGGCGATCGGGAGCCCGGTGGCCGCGCAGACGCCGTTGTTCAGGTTCACGAGGAGCTTGCCGGCGACCTCCGCGTCGATGTCGTCCACGAGCTCCACGCGCTCGCCCGCGAGGCGGAGCGCGTCGACGAGCGGAGCCAGCCGCGCCGGCACGCGCCGGTCGCGCCCGATCACGAGCTTGCCCTTCGTCGCCTGCCGCGTGATCGCGGGCCCGTCGCGGTAGACGTTGTACGTCACGATGCCCTGCACCGCGGGCGCCGCGAGGCGCGCGTCTAGACGTCTTGCGTTGTCCAGACCGTTCTGGAAGGAGACGATCACGGCGCCGGCGTCGATTCGTGGACCGAGCGCATCGATCGCCTCGCGCGTGTCCTGCGACTTGACCGTCACGAGGCACGCGTCGACGCCCCGCAAGAGCTCGGGGTCCTCGCTCGCGACGAGCCCGCGCGCGCGCGCGTGCCGGCCCGCGTGGTCGTAGGCCTCGAGCCGATCGGCGACGGCGACCACGTCGGCCCGCGCGAGCAGGCGCACCGAGGCGCCGGCCGCCGCGAGCCGGGTGCCGAGGTAGCACCCGATGGCGCCCGCGCCGAAGATCCCGATCTCCATCCCCGCGATGATGGTGCTATTCCAGGCCGATGCGAAAGCCGCGTCTTCCCGAGCGCCCCCGCGCCGTCGTGACCGGAGCCGCGAGCGGCTTCGGCCGCGCGGTCGCCCTCGACCTCGCCGCGCGCCGCGGCCGGCTCGTGTTGAGCGACATCGACGAGGAGGGGCTCGCCGAGACGCGCGCGCTCGCCGAGCGCCGGGGCGCCGACGTCCGGACGCTCCGCTGCGACGTGCGCGATCCGGCCGAGGTCGAGGCGCAGTGCGCGCTGGCCGACGAGGCCTTCGGCGGCATCGACGTCGGCGTGAACAACGCGGGCGTCGCCGTCGCGGGGGCCGTCGGCGACGTGTCCCTCGAGGACTGGAGGTGGCAGCTCGACATCAACCTCTGGGGAGTGATCTACGGGTGCCACGCGTTGGTCCCGCGGATGAAGGCGGCCGGCAAGGGGCGGATCCTCAACGTCGCGTCCGCGGCGGGGTTCGTCTCGGCGCCGAACATGGCGCCCTACAACGTGAGCAAGGCCGGCGTCGTCTCGCTGACCGAGACGCTCGCGGGCGAGCTCGTCGGCACCGGGGTGTCGGCGACGGTGCTCTGCCCGACGTTCTTCCGGACCCGGATCCACGAGTCCGCGCGGACC
>JAYRVK010000604.1:0-4301 GCA_041918555.1 Sandaracinaceae bacterium | reverse complement strand
CTGCGCGCGCTCGCCAAGCCGGTGGCCGAGCGGTACGCCAGCGCGCGGGAGATGATCGGCGCCCTCGCCGCTGCGTGCTAGCCTCGCGGCGGGTGCGGGAGGGCGTCGGGTGAGCGTGAGCAAGACGGTCACTTCACGGGTCCGCGTGACGAGCCCGTCGGACCTCTGGCGGCTGGTCGTGGTCCACGCGCTCGACCCCGACCGGGTCGGGAGCGCGCACATCCTGCGCGCGTCGCGCCCGGTCACGCTGGGGCGCGAGGCGCAGGGCGAGGGCTCGGTGGTGCTCGACGATCCCGAGCTCTCGCGCGCGCACGCTCGGCTCGAGCCGAGCGGCGAGGCCTGGGCGCTCGTCGACCTCGGGAGCCACAACGGCACCTTCCTCGACGCGCGCGCGATCGAACGCGCGCCCGCCGGGCACGGCGCGGTGATCCGCATCGGCTCGCACCTGCTCGTGCTGCAGCGCGTGAGCCTCGAGGCCGCGCGGGACCTCGTGATGGCGGCGAACGCGCGCTCGGAGCTCGTGGGCAAGAGCATCGCGATCGCCGCGGTGCGCACCGAGATCGCGCGGCTCGCGCCGACCGCTACGCCCGTGCTCGTGATCGGGGAGAGCGGCGTCGGCAAGGAGCTGGTCGCGCGCGAGCTCCATCGGCTCAGCGAGCGCACCGGCCCGCTCGTCTCGATGAACGCGGCGGCGCTCCCGGAGTCGCTCGCCGAGAGCGAGCTCTTCGGCCACGCGGCGGGCGCCTACACCGGCGCGAGCGGGCGCAGCCGCGGGCTCTTCGAGGAGGCCGAGCACGGCACGCTGTTCCTCGACGAGATCGGCGAGATGCCGGCGCCGCTCCAGCCCAAGCTCCTGCGCGCGCTCGCGACCGGCGAGATCCGCTCGGTCGGCGAGGCGCGCACGCGGCAGCTCGACGTGCGCGTGGTCGCGGCCACCAACCTGGACCTCGAGGCCGCGGTCGACGCGGGCACGTTCCGCGGCGATCTCTACGCGCGCCTCGCGGGCGACGTGATCGTGGTGCCGCCGCTCCGCGATCGGCGCGAGGACGTGGTCGAGCTCGCGCTCTCGTTCCTCGCCCGCGACGGAGGTCCGGCGCGGATCGACGTCGACGCGGCGGAGGCGCTGACCGTGCACCCGTGGCGCTTCAACGTGCGCGAGCTCGAGCAGGCGATCCGCTCGGCGGCGAGCCGCGCCACGGGCGCCGACGCGCTGGAGCTCGACCACCTGCCGCCGCGGCTCCGCGAGCCGCTCCTCGCGCGCGCCGCCCACGAGGTCGAGGCCGACCTCCCGCTCCACCTCCGCGTCCGACCCGACGGCGTGCCGAGCGCCGAGGAGCTCGAGCTCGTCCTGCGCGAGCACGGCGGCAACGTGAAGGCGGTCGCCGAGTTCTTCGGGCGCCACCGCGCGCAGATCTACCGGTGGGCCGAGCGGCTCGAGGTCGACCTCGACGCGTTCCGCACGGAGTAGCTGTCGCACGGGCGCGGCGCGCCGTGTAACACGCGGCCCCGATCGTGTCGCAGCGCGCGGTCCCGTGTGTAACAGCCCCGCGTTCCGAGCTCCATCGCGCGCGCCCCACGCGCGGCACGCCGGCTGCGTAGGACACCTCCCATCAAGACCTCGAGCCGTCGCCTCGAACGACCTCAAGTCCCGCTGTTTCGCTCGTCTGTCTACGGGGCTTGGGGCCGTTCAGGGCGGCGGCCGTTTTGATCGTGTCACCGCGCGCGCACGAGGCGCGCCTCCCCGGCCGCGAGCTCGACCTCGCCGCGCCACACGCGGCCGTCGTCCGCTTCGACCTCGACGCGGTGACGCCCGGGTCGCACGCCGGGCAGGCGGAGCGGGGTCCGGCCGACCGGGCGATCGTCGAGCCGCACGATCCCGCTCGTGCCCCCCGCCGCGAGCAGCAGGAGCGCGGTGCGCTCGGCGATGGGCGCGAGCTCGAGCGCGATCGCCTGCTCCACGCCCTCCGTCACGACGACCAAGCGCTCGCTCTCGGCGTGGCCCTCGGCGAGCACACGCAGGCGATAGCGGCCGATCGGGAGCTCGAGCGCGCCGTCGCCGTGGGCCTCCGCCACCGGGTCGTCGCCGCGCAGGAACGCGACGTGCGCGTCCTCGGGGGCGACGTCGACGCGCACGATCCCCGTCCGCGGCGCGAGGCGGACCATCACCTCGGCGCCGCTCGGGACGTCGGCGCCGACGGGCTCGCGCGCGTCGTGGTGGCCGTCGGCGCGCACGAGCAGCGCGTGGCCCTCGCCGGGCTCGAGCGCGACGTCGATCGGGGTGCGGCCGAACACGCCGCGCTCGACCGTGTCGAGGAACACGGCCGCGCCGGGCGGCTCGGACCGCACGGTCACCACGCGCAGGCGCGGGCGCAGCCGCGCGAGCGCGGCCACCGCGCGCTCGCGCCGCTCGGCGGGCGCGTCCGCGTCCTCGAGGAAGCGCTGGAAATACGTGAACGCCATGCGCGGCTCGTCCACGAGATCGGCGCAGACGGCGACGTTGAACGCGATCGCGGGGCTCGCCGCGGCGGTGTACGCGAGCAGGAAGTGCTCGAGCGCGCCGCGGTAGTCGCCGTGCTCGAACGCGCGCCGCGCGAGGCCATCGAAGAACCGCGCCTCCGAGGCGTCGTCGGCCCGCGCGCCCCCGGGCGCGGCGCGCGCGAGCGCGAGCGCGAGCGCGAGCCTCACCGCGGCCTCCGCGTCACGGTGCCCGAGGTGCGCGGGCGGCCCGACAGCTCCTCGACGACGAAGAGGATCGTGCCGACGAGGAGCGCCGCGCCCCCGAGGGAGAAGGCGACGTCCGCGCTCACCCCGAAGGCCGCGCCCTGCGTGCGCGCGTCGCGCACGTCGAGGGTGCCGAAGCCCGCCTGGAAACGCTCGTGCGCTTCGAACGCGAGCCCCGCGAGCACGCCCCCCGCGGCGAGCGTCGCGACGCCCGCGATGCCGAGGCCCCACGTCCAGTCGGAGTGCGTGGGGCCGAGCGCGGGCTGGAGGCTCACCGTCAGCCACGCGCGATCGTCGGCCTCCACGTCCACGGCGCCGCGCCAGGGCTCGACGCCGTCGCCGACGACCTCGACCCCGCGCAGACCGATCGGCACGTCGGTGAGGGCGAGCGGCGTGAAGTCCGCCGGGTGCCCGTCGACGTGCACGACCGCGCCGGTGAGGTTGCTGGTCACCGTGAGCTCGCCGGTCGGCACCGGCGTCGCGGCCAGGCGCACGGTGCGCTCGACGCGCTGGTCGGCCTCGATCGCCACGAGCTCGCGGCGCCGCACGAAGCCCTCCGCGGAGAGCTCGGCGACGTACGGACCGGGCGGCAAGCGCACCTCGAACGGGGTCGGGCCCTGCGCGACGAGCTCGCCCACCGCGGTGCGCACCTCGACCTCCGCGGCCACGTTCGAGTCGAGCGCGAGCGTGCCCGTGATCGGCTCGAGGCGAACGGTCACCGTCGCCTCGCGGCCCTGGATCGCCTCGACCGTCGCGCTCGCCGCGCGATGCCCCGCGAGCGCGGCCTCGATCCGGCGCGCGCCCGGGGGCACCGCGAGGAGGCGCGGCGCGGTGCCGTACGAGCCGCGCTCGCGCGTGTCGACGTAGAGCGTGGCGCCCGGCGGCTCGGTCACCACGCGGACGCGCGCGACGTGCGGGCCGATCTCCCGGAGGGCCTGCTCGGCCCGCGCCCGGCGCGCGTCGTCGGGCTCGGCGCGCTCGAGGTACTCGCTGTAGTGGAGGTACGCCTCGTCCCAGCGGTGCAGGAGCTGGAAGCACACCGCGATGTTGAGGAGCGTGCCGGCGTTCGGGGCGTTGCGTTGCGCGAGGAAGAACTCGGCGACCGCGCTCTCGTAGCGCCCCGCGTCGAAGTGCCGCCGCGCGCGCGCGTCGTGGAAGCGCGCGGCCTCCGCGTCGGCGTGCGCCGCGAGCGGAGCGAGGAGCGCGGCGACCACGGTGAGCGCGGCGAGCGCCCCCCTCATGGGAAGTCGACGAGCTGGTGGCGCGGGGCGAGGCGCACGACGGCGCCGTCCGCGTCGGCGCGCGTCAACGTGCGCGTCTCGGTCGTGTGCTCGCGCAGGGTCAGCGTGACCTCGACCGACGGGACGCCCTCGGGGATCGGCACCTCGAGCGGCGTCGGGCCGAGCCGCTCCTCGCCGCGCCGGACCACCGCGCCCGAGGGCGTCGAGGTCAGGCGCACCGCGACCGCGGGGAGCGCGGGGGGGTCGGGAGGCGCGGCGGGCGGCGCGAGGGGCGGCTCCGGCCGGACCTCTACGACGGCGGGGGCCGCCTCGGGCTCCGACGCGTGGCGCGCCGGCGCG
>JAYRVK010000603.1:0-7976 GCA_041918555.1 Sandaracinaceae bacterium | reverse complement strand
TGATGCACTCCGCGGGCTCGCGCGTCTCGATGTCGTCGACCTCGAAGCGCCGCGCCGCGTCGTGCGCGCGGTACTCCGAGCGAAGCGCGAGCCCGCTCTTCGGGACGCGGCCGACGCCGCGCCAGTCGCGGTCGCACACCTCGAACACCTCGTCGACCACGCGGCGGCCCGCGGGGTTGCCGTCCGCGGCGACGGCCCGCGTGTATGCGTTCTCGACGCGGCCCTCGCCCGCCTCGAGCTGCTCGACGGCGCGCCGGATCCCGTCGACGAGATCGAGCGGCTCGAACCCGCTGATCACGATCGGCACGCGGTAGCGCGCCGCGATCGCCTCGTACTCGCGGGTGCCCATCACCGTGCACACGTGCCCCGGCCCGAGGAACGCCTGCACGCGGTGGTCGGCGGCCTGGAGGATCGACGTGACCATCGGCGGGACGAGCACGTGCGACGCGAGCACCGAGAAGTTCGCGAGCCCGCGATCGCGCGCGACCTTCACCGCCATCGCGTTGGCGGGGGCGGTCGTCTCGAAGCCGATCGCGAAGAACACGACCTCGCGATCGGGGCGCTCCTCCGCGATCCGGACCGCGTCGAGCGGCGAGTACACCACCCGGACGTCGGCGCCGGCCGCCTTGAGCGCGAGGAGGTCTCCCTCCGAGCCGGGCACGCGGAGCATGTCCCCGAAGGAGCAGAACACGACGCCGTCGCGGCGGGCGATCGCGTGCGCGCGATCGATCATCGCGAGCGGGGTCACGCACACGGGGCACCCGGGGCCGTGCACGAGCTCGATCGACGCCGGCAGGAGCGCGTCGAGCCCGTAGCGGACGATGCTGTGGGTCTGCCCGCCGCAGATCTCCATGATCACCCACGGGCGCGTCGCCGCGGCGTGCACGCGCGCGGCGGCCGCGCGCACGGCGGCCGCGTCGCGGTACTCGTCGACGTACCTCACGCGCCGCCCTCGCCATGCGCGTCGATCTCCTGGAGGAGCTCGAAGACGCGCGCGGCCTCGGCCTCGTCGATCCGTGAGAGCGCGAAGCCGACGTGCACGAGCACCCACTCGCCGGGGACCGCGTCGGGGAGGTACTCGAGGCACACCGTGCGGAGCGCGCCGCCGAAGTCGACGCGCCCCATGCGCAGGCCGCGCTCGTCGGTCACCTCCACGATCTTGCCGGGGACGCCCAGGCACATGGCGGCCATCATCGCACGGCGTCGCGCGCGGCGCAGATCGCGAGCTGCCCGTAGGCGAGGCCGCCGTCGCTCGGCGGGACGCGCCGGTGCTCGAGCACCGCGAGCCCCGCGGCGCGCGCCGCGCGCGCGAGGGCCTCGGCGAAGATCGCGTTCGCGAAGACGCCGCCGCTCAGCACCACGCGCTCGAGGCCGGTCCGCTCCGCGGCGTGCACCAGCGCGCGCGCGGTCCCCGCGGCGAGGCCTCCGTGGAAGCGCGCGGCGATCTTCGGCGCGTCGATCCCCGCGTCCACGTCGGCGAGGAGCGCGCCGAGGAGCGGCCGCGGGTCGATCTCCGCGGGCCCGTCCGCGCGTGCCTCGAAGCCCATGGGGTAGCCCTCTTCGGTCGCGGCCACGCGCGCCGCGGCGGCCTCGAGCCACATCGGGCCATGCGCCTCGAAGCTCGGCGCGCGCACGAGCCCCGCGAGGTACGCGGCCGCGTCGAAGAGCCGCCCCGCGCTGCTCGTGAGCGGGCTGCGCAGGCCGCGCGCGATCATCGCCTCGACGGTGTCGCGATGTGCGCGCGGGATCTCCGCGAGCCGCGGCGTCGGATCGATCCCGGCGTCGCGCAGGTACGCGAGGACCACGCGCCACGGCTCCAGGATCGCGCGCTCGCCGCCCGCGAGCGGCACCGGGCGCAGGTGCGCCACGCGCGCGACCGACGCATAGCCGCCCGCCAAGATCTCGCCTCCCCAGATCGTGCCGTCGGGCCCGAGCCCCGCGCCGTCGAAGATCACACCGAGCACCTCGCCCTCGAGCCCGTGCTCGGCCATGCACGACGCGAGGTGCGCGTGATGGTGGTGCACCTCGAGGAGCTCGGCCGCGCGGCGGCGCGCGACGCGCCGCGTCGCGTAGTCCGGGTGCGCGTCGATCACGGCGCGGCGGGGCGCGATGCGCAGGAGCGCGGTGAGACGATCGAGGAGCGCCTCGTAGCCGCGCTCCGCCTCGAGGTCGTCGAGGTCGCCCACGTGCGGACCGAGCACCGCCTCGTCCCCACGTCCGAGCGCGAAAGTCGCCTTGACGTGACCGCCGAGCGCGACGGTGGGCTCCGCGAGCTGTCCGGGGAGCGGGAGCGAGAGCGGCGCGGCCCCGCGGCCGAGGCGCAGGGGGAGGAGCGCGCCGTCGCGGCAGCGCACGACCGAGTCGTCGCAGCGAAGCGCGATCGCGCGGCGGTGGGTGAGCACCGTGTCCGCGAGCGCGTGCAGGCGCGCCTCGTCGGCGACCGTGTGCAGCATCGGCGCGCCGTGCGCGTTCGCCGAGGTCAGCACGAGCGGGACGCCGGGCAGCGCGCGCGCGAGCAGGTGGTGCAGCCCCGAGTACGGGAGCACCACGCCGAGGTGCGCGAGGCCCGGCGCGACGGCGGACGCGACGTCGGCGTCGTCGCGCACGCGGCAGAGCACCACCGGCCGCATCGGGTCGAGCAGCGCCGCGGCCTCGCGCTCGGAGAGCCGGACGTGTGTCCGCGCCGCGTCGAGGTCGCCGACCATCACGGCGAACGGCTCGTGCGGCCGGCCTTTGCGCGCGCGCAGGGCCTCGACCGCGCGCGCGTCGCGCGCGTCGCACGCGAGGTGGAAGCCGCCGATCCCCTTGAGCGCGCCGATCCGTCCGTCGGCGAGGGCGCGCGCGAAGGACTCGAGCGCGGCGGGCCCCGTGACGCCGGCGTCCCCGACGAGCGGCGGCCCGCAGGCGGGACACGCGATCGGCTGCGCGTGGAAGCGCCGATCCGCGGGGTCCCCGTACGCGGCGCGGCACGCGGCGCACATCGGGAACGGCGCCATCGTGGTCCGCTCGCGATCCCAGGGCGCGCCCTCGACGATCGTGAGGCGCGGCCCGCACGCCGTGCAGCTCAGCAGCGGGTAGCCATAGTGCCGATCGGCGGGGTCGAGGAGCTCGCGCAGGCACGCGTCGCACGTCGCGGTGTCCGGCGCGAGGACCGGCGGCCCCGCGTCGTCGCGCGACGCGAGGATCGAGAACCCGTCGGCCCCTCCGGGCTCCGCGTCGTCGCGTCGCACCGCGCGGATCCGCGCGAGCGCGGGCGCCCGCGCCGGCAGCCCGCTCGCGAACCGATCGATCGCCGCGGCGTCTCCCTCGACGTGGATCTCCACCACGCCGGCGCGGTTGCGCACCCACCCCGCGAGGCCCTCCTCGAGCGCGAGGGCGCGCACGAACGGGCGGAACCCCACGCCCTGCACGCGGCCCGAGACCTCGAAGCGGCTCGCGACGCGGGGCTCCACCGCCGCGCTCACGGGCACGCGATTCGCGCGAACACGAGCTGCTCGTCGCCGGCCATCGGGCGCTCGACGAAGACGACGCCGAAGCTCCCGTCGTCGGCGCGCGCCACGGTGGTCTGGCGCGCCGTCCCGCCCAGGCCCGGCACGACCGTCACGGCCTGGAGCGTCGAGCCGTCGGCCGCGAGGCGCACGAGGCGCACCCCCGTCGGGCCGAGCAGCGTGCCGTCGACCCACGTCACGACGCCTTGCCCCCCGCCGAACGCCATGCCCGCCGGGTCCGGGTCGCTGAACCCCGCCGCGTCGGCCCGCGTCATCGACAAGACGACTGGCGCGCTGCGCGGCGCGCCCCTCGCGTCGAGCGCGACGAGGTGTACGCCCCCCGCCGTGAAGCGATAGCCGGCCTGCACCGTCGCGAGGAAGCCGTCGCCGGTCCACACGAGCGCCGCGCTCGAGCTCCGCTCGAAGGTCCCGAGCAGGACGTCCGCCGGCGGGAACGCGGCGCGGTCGCCCTGCGTGAAGTGCGCCTGGTCGCCCCCCGCGTACGCGAGCGCGAGCCGGCTCCCCGCGAGCGCGAGGTCGAACTGCTCCTCGCGCGAGACGGGCACGGTGATCCGGGGGCCGGCGCGCGTCCCGTCCTCGAGCCGCGGGTCGAGGTGCAGGTCGCCGCCGCGCCAGCCCACGACGAAGGCGGTCCCGTCCCAGACGACCGACGGGCGCGGCTCGTTCGCGGCGTCCGAGTCGAGCTGCTCCGGGCCCGCGAGGACCGCGCCCACGGCGTCGACCGCCACGAAGCGGATGCGGTCGAGGTTCTGGACGCAGTCCGTCCCGCACGACACGGTCTCCGCTCGCCAGTACGCCACGCCGTGGCGACCCCCGCTCCACGCGATCGCGGGGGCGCGGCCGCCGTCCGTGATGCGGATCGGCATGGTCGTGAACGCGCCGCGCGGGTCGAGCCGCGCGAAGTGCACCCCGTCGTCGTCCGTGTCGTCGGTCCACGCGAGCGCGTAGCCGCCGTCCGCCCCGATCAGGTCCGGGTCGATCGAGGGCTCCGTCGTGTCGGTCAGCGCCATCGGCGCGGAGGCCACGTAATCGAACCCCTCGTCGACCCGACCGTCGCAGTCGTCGTCGGTGGCGTCGCAGGTCTCGGCCGGGGGGACACACGTCCCCCAGCCCATCGCGGTGCAGGTGCGGCGCCCCGTCGACCCGCAAGACGTCGTGCAATCCTCCATCGCGTCGAGGGGCGTGCACGCGCAGCCCTCGTCGATCTCGTCGTCGCAGTCGTCGTCGATCGCGTTGCAGTCCTCGGTCGCGCTCGAGCGGGCGCGCGGCTCGGCGTCGTCGCAGTCGGCGCCGCCGCACGCGTCGCTGCCCTCGCCGTCGCCGTCGGCGTCCCACGCGCGCGCGAGGCACGGGTCCGAGTCGTCGAAGGTCGGCGGCGTCCCCGTCCACGGCGGGAGCTCGGCGCGCTCGAGCCCCACGCAGCCCGCCGCGTCGCAGGTGGTGGCCGCGGGGCAGTCGCGGCCGACGCACGAGCGGTAGAGCACGAGGTGCAGGGTGCGCGTCTCGCCCGGGACGAGCGCGCTCACCGTCGCGCTCTGCCGCACGACCTCCGCGCCCGCGCGTCGCCCGATCGCGGTCACCGTGATCGGGCCGAGCGCCTCGCCGCTCGGGGCGACGCCGAGCGTGAGCGGGAACGACGGCGCGCCGGGCGCCTCGAGCGGCTGGGGCGTGACGGTGCTGACCCCGTCGGGGCCGAGCACCGAGACCTCCACGAGATCGAGCTCGGCCGGCACCTCGAGGTTCGTCTCCACGACCACCACGAGCTGCGTCTGCGTGGAGCATCCGAGCAGCGCGAGCGCTCCGAGCGCGAGCCCCGCGCGCATCAGAACGTCACCATGCCGGGCCCGAGGTTCCCGACGTAGGGCGCCTCGCTCGAGCTCAGCACGACCGCGAGCACGATCGCGACGACGATCGCCACGACCCCCGCGCCGACGCCGACGCCGACCCCGATCAGCACGCCCGAGTCGTCGCCCGCGGGCGGCGGCGCCTCGATCGGCGCCTCGATCGCCGGCGGCGGCGGGTGGAGCGCGACCTCGACCCCGCGGCGCTCGCCCTCGACCAGCACCAGCTCGACCTCGCCGATCTCGTGCTCGCCGCGCAGCACCACGAGCTGGTGCAGGCCCGCGTTCATCGGGAGCGCGACCTCGAGCGCGGCGCTCGGCAGCTCGTGGCCGTCGAGGCGCACGACGTCGCCCGGCTCGCGGTCGGGGATCGACAAGTCCACGTGCGCGACGCGCGGCGAGAGCTCGGAGATCATCTCCTCGGCCTGCCGGCGGTGCCGCGCCTCGCGCGCGGTCGCCTCGGCGAGGAAGCGGCGGTAGGTCTCGATCGCCTCGACCACCAGGCCGAGCTCGGCCTGCGCCGTCGCGAGGTTGAGGAGCGTGCTCGCGCGGGGCACGAGGTCGTAGCTCTGCTGCAGGGCCTCGCGCGCGTCGTCCCAGCGCTCGGCCTCGAGGGCCTCGACGCCCTCCTCGAAGAGCTGGCGCGCGGCGGCCGTCTCGGAGGCCGACGCGCCCTGCGCGCGGGCGAGCTCCGGGCCCGCGGCGAGCAGCGCCGCCGCCATGGCGATCGTCGAGCCCCAGCGCACTTCTCGATTCTACGCGCGATCGGCGATAGCCTGCGAGGGCATCGGGATGTTCTCCGTCGGCGACAAGATCGGCGTCTACGAGATCATCGCGGAGCTCAAGTCGGGGGGGATGGCGACGCTCTTTCTCGGGCGTCGCGCCGGCGCGGCGGGCTTCGCGAAGCTCGTCGCGATCAAGGTCGTGCACCCGCACCTCGCGGAGGACCCGATCTTCGTCCAGATGTTCGTGGACGAGGCGCTCCTCAGCGCGCGCATCCAGCACCCGAACGTCGTGCACGTGGAGGAGCTGCGCGAGCTCGACGGGCACCACTTCCTCGTCATGGAGTACGTGCACGGCTGCTCGCTCGGGCAGCTGATCAAGGCGCTCGGCCGGCGGCAGCGGCGCCTCTCGCCCGAGCTCGCGATCCACATCGCGATCAAGGTCGCGGACGGCCTTCACGCCGCGCACGAGACCCGCGACGACCGCGGGAAGCTCCTCGGGGTCGTGCACCGCGACGTGAGCCCGCAAAACGTCTTGCTCTCCTACCAGGGCAACGTGAAGCTGATCGACTTCGGCGTCGCCAAGGCCGCGGGCCGCGTGCAGCAGACGGCCGGCGGCTCGATCAAGGGCAAGTTCCGCTACATGTCGCCCGAGCACGCGTTCGCGAAGTCGCTCGACCGGCGGAGCGACGTGTACGCGCTCGCGGTCGTGTTGTGGGAGACGCTCACGATGCGCCGCCGCTTCGACGGGGCGACGGATCTCGACGTGCTCAACGCCGTCCGACACCCGGACGTCCAGCCCGCGAGCCGCTACGCCCCGGACCTCCCGAAGGGGCTCGACGAGGTGCTGCTCAAGGCGATGGCCGCCTCGCCCGCGGACCGCTACCAGACCGCGCGCGAGCTCCGCAACGCGCTCGTCGAGGTGCACCCGCGCGCCGCGTCGCTGCACGAGTCGGCGCTCGGCTCGCTGCTCTTCAGCGTGATGGCCGAGCGCATCGCGATGGACCGCGACCGGCTCCCGTCCAACGTCTCGGGCCTCGACTTCCCCTTCTTCGACGAGGTGAGCGGGGCGCTCGAGACGATGACGCTCGGGGCCGACGACATCGAGATCCTCGAGTCCGGCGACACCGGCGACCAGTCGGGCACGCACGACGCGCCGACGGTGGTGCTGCCCGACTTCGTCGACGATCCCGACGAGAAGACCGAGCTCGATCCCGGGATCCTGGCTCCGCGCGCGCCGGTGCCGCCGCCGCCCCGCGCGCCCGCGCCGCCGCCCGCGGCGCCGACCTCCTCGCCGAGCGTCGTCGCGCCCGCAGAGGGCGTGCGCGTGCACCCCGCGGCGCTCGCCCTCGGCGCGCTGGCCATCCTGCTCGTCGCGGGGGGGGGCTCGTTCCTCCTCGTGGTGTCGCTCTTGGCCCGGGATCCGGCCCCGCCCTCGGTGGAGGTCACGGTCCCCCCCCCTCCGATCGGCGAGCCCGCGCCGCCGGCGATCGCCGCGGTCCCTGCGCTCGCGGACGCGGGCCCGCCGGACGCGGGCCCGCCGGCGATCGCCGCGGTGCCGCCCGCGCCGCCGGCGCCGCCCGCGACGACCACGACCACGGGTCGACGGCGGCGGGCATCCACCGAGGAGCGCCCCGCGGGCCGTCGCCGCGGCCGCCCGATCGCGAGCGAGTGGTGACGCGCGCGGGCCTCCTCCTCTGCGCGGCGCTCCTCGTGCCCGCCGCCGCGAGCGCCCAGCGCGAGGTCCTCGTGCTCGGGAGCTCCTCCGTGAACGGCGCGACGGGCCGCACCCTCGAGACCGAGATCGAGCGCTGGGGCTTCGACCTGCGGCGCCGCGGGCGTGGCTCGAGCGGGTTCGCGCGCCCGGACTTCTTCGACTGGCGCGCCGAGGTCTACGCGCTCGG